>DHKB01000048.1 GCA_002407045.1 Candidatus Bruticola papionis
TGCGGCATGGGGTGTTTTGTGTTAAGTGAGTGTTTAGGGGGGGACGGCAAGCGATCATTTTATAAGTAATGCGGCATTGCTTCGCCGCCGCACCGCCTTTTTGTTGCGTGGGATACGTCGTGGGGCGGCCTGGGGAGCGAGCCGAACATAATCTGCGTCGCTAAGCTAAAACAACTACAAGCACAACGGGCAAAGCATAAACATAAACGCCTCCTACATGTAAATGGCGCTTATTTTGTTGTGTTTTACATGCCAAAATGTTTAGCAATAACAGCATTTTCTTGAGGGAATTGACGCGACAATCGAGCAAATTGCTCACCGTTAAAAGTAACTAATTCGGCCTCCTCTACTACTGTGACAATAGTTTCAAAATGCTGGCTGTCGGCTAAAGTTTCGCTGAAAATATCTCCAGGAGCTAACATAATCACTTTTTCATTGCCTTCTTGAGCGGAAAGACTAGCTTTATCATGTCCCTTCAACTTCATAACCATACGTAAACTACCGCTTTTTACAATAGCTGCTACATCGTCATTACCTAAACTATCCTTAGGATAGAGGTTTTCTCCAGGACCATAGAGTTTAATTTGCGAACTGTTAGCACAAGCTTGTACATACTCGGAGGGCAAATTTTGCATAATATCCAATTTGCCCAAAAAATTCTTAATTATTTGGCTAGCTTCCGGCTTGTCCGTATCATCATGCAAAACCGTAGTTATAGGATAAGGGATATTGATTTTTTCACGATTTAGGTAATACCACATCGATTCACGTACTTTGGAATCGATAGTTAAACCGCGGCTAAAATCTTCGATCCAATAATAAACTTTATAATTCATACTAGAATCAGCAAAATTTACCAGCCAAACTATCGGCTTAGGATCTTTAAGTACATCAGGAACTGCATCAATGGCTTGCAACAAGACACGACGCACCAAAGATGGAGAATGTTCGTAAGCGATGCCTATTTCAAAAGTACGAGCTTGACGAGAAGTAGGCGAAGAATAATTTTTTACTGTCGATTTGGCTACTATAGAATTGGGCAAAATATTGCATTCTCCGCTAAGCAAACGCAATACCGTAGAGCGCCAGTCTATGCTTTCGACGGTTCCCGATAAACCAGCTACTTCAATATAATCACCAGTTTTATATGGCTGGGCAAAATCGAGCAAGATACCGGCGACAAAGTTGCCCATACTTTCTTGTAAAGCCAAACCGACAATAACCGAAATTACCGTCGAGCCAACTAAGAGAGACGATAAATTAATATTGAAAGCTGTCGATAAAACTACCAAAATTAAAATAACATACGCAATTAAACGGCTTAAATCTTGAATCAACTTGGAAATTACTATCGACTTTATTTTTGTCAAATAATAATCAAAAAAGAGCAAGAAGAAAGACTCAATAAAAACGGTGCATAAATCTATGGCCAGGGCAATATCTAAATATCTAATTAAATCTACAATTTGCTTGAGTTTATTGGGAGCCCAAGTCCAGGCATACATGGCTGTAAGTATGCAAATTAAAACATAGCAAGGTGTCTTTATTCGCTCCATAACCGCTTTGAGTATGTCATTTTTGAAATCCATATCCTCAAAGACAAAATTATAGACAAATTTTAAGACCATATAGACGGCCACTGTATAGCAAGAAGCTACAAAAAAACCGCCTTCAATAATTTCTTGTTGCAACATATTGCGATAAGCCACATTGACCAACAAAAAATAGAGAATGAATCTTAAAACATAAAAAGAGACGTTCCAAATAGTTTTAGGTACTTTTAAGCTAATATTGATGCGCTCTAAGACACTGAGTAAAACTTCACCGCCCATAGCTACCAGAACTAGCAATAAAGCGGTATAACACTCTTCATATAGTCTCGATAAAGAACTGATACAATAGCAAGAATTAAGAGTAGGAACTAAAAAACCGACAATAAGCAAAAACGGACGCCAGCGTTCTTGCAAAGTCTTTATCAATTGAACTTTAGTTTTGTAGCGATAACAGAACCAGGTAAAACAATAATAACAAGCCGCAGCTAAAATAATGGAGATACCTACTCCGCGGATGAGTTCTAAATCTAAAGTTCTAATCATACGGTAAGACCCCCGTTACTTTGTCAGACACGAAAAAGTTCTCGGCAAGTTGCCCAGCGTCCGCTTTTTGCAGAAAAAAAATAACTCCCCCTAGAGTAATGCTCAAGGGGGAGTTATTTAATAATTAGCTTAGAATCGCTTTAGTCTTTTTTGTCTAAATCGACCTGAGCATGCTGATTATTAGCCTCTTTAGCTGCCGTTTTTTCACCCTTAGTAGAGTTTTCGGCTTGACCTAAATTGGCTTTTGTAGAAGGAATAGCTGCGTCTTTAGCTTCAGCTTTCACTTCAGTCTGAGCTGGAGTAATAGCAGCCTTTTCCTCTGTGGCGGTAGCTTCGTTTTGTATATTGGTGAGCTTACGCTGATCGCCAGTTACCAAGACTATCAAGCCCTGTACAGTTACATAGAGTACAGGAATAATAAAGATACCTACCAATGTGGCTGCCAACATACCGCACATTACGGAAACACCCAGAGCAGCTCGGCAAGCAGCAGAAGCGCCCTGAGCTTGAGCCAAAGGCAACACACCTAAGATAAAGGCGAACGAAGTCATCAAAATGGGACGGAAACGGATTCTGGCACCTTCTACAGTAGCTTCAATTAAATCCATGCCGCCATCATAGTTCATTTTGGCATACTCTACGATCAAAATGGCATTTTTAGCTGAAAGACCAATTAAGGTCAAAATACCAATTTGAACATAAATATTCATATCCAAGCCCGCTGCATTAACACCAAGCAAAGCGCCCAGAACTACTGTAGGCATAGAAAGCAATACGGCAAAAGGAATGCCCCAGCTTTCATACTGAGCAGCCAAGAAGAGGAAGACGAAGACCAAGCCCAAGCCGAGAATAACCATAGTTTGGCCAGAAGCTTGCTTCTCTTGGTAGGCCATACCTGTCCACTCAAAGCCATATTGGTTTGGCAGCTTGGAAGCCAACTCTTCGATAGTGGCAATACCTTGACCGGAACTAATGCCCGTTTTGGTGCTAGCATTGACTTCCACAGTACGGTAGAGGTTATATCTCAAGACAACCTCAGGGCCGGTAGTTTGATTTACAGTAGTAACTGTACTCAAAGGTACCATGCTGCCATTTTGGCTACGCAAGTAAATCGAGCCGATGTCACTAGGATCGCGTCTGTAAGCCGATTCAGCTTGCATCATTACACGCCAAGTACGGCCGAATTGGTTGAACTGGTTGATAAAGTAGCCACCCAAGTTAATTTGCATAGCCAAGAAAGCAGACTTGACAGGGATTTGCAAATTCTGCAGCTTGTCTCGGTCTACATCGACTTTCAACATGGGAATGGCCGGGTTGAACATAGTGTAGGCGGAAGTGAAGATGTCTTGTCTTTGATTGACTTTGGCAATAAAGTCTTTAGCCGCCAAGAACATAGGCATAATCTCACCGCCGCTGCGGTCTTGGAATTCCATAGTTAAAGCGGAAGACATACCTAAGCCAGGTACAGGCGGAGGGCAGAAAACAACGGTAGAGGCTTCTTTTATTTCGGAAGCTTCTTTAGTCATAGCGCCAATTAAACCGCGCAACTGAGTTTCCGGAGTCGTACGCTCGTCCCAGTCTTTCAAAGCACCAATTACGGCACCAGCGTTGCTGGACATGTTACCTTGCATAATGTTGTAGCCAACCAAACCGATGGTATTTTCGACTGCATCACTATGCTTTTTCATAATTTCGTCAAGTTTATTAACTACAGCTTCAGTGCGTTCCAAAGAAGCGCCGGAAGGCAAAGTACAGCTAATAAGTACAATACCTTGGTCTTCCATAGGAATAAAACCGGTAGGAGTAGTGGTGGCTAAATGGTAAGCGCCATAGTAAACAGCTCCGATAATCAAGAAACTGACAATTAAATTCTTGACTAAGAAACGGACTATAGCCGTGTACAGGTGGGTAAACCAACCAAACACTATATCGAAAAGCTTGAAGAACCAACCAAATAAGTAATCGATAATGCCCTTTTCTGAGCGAGGACGCAAGAGCAAAGAGCACAGAGCTGGAGTCATGGTCAGAGCTACCAAAGCCGACAGCAATACGGATACGGCCAAAGTGATAGCAAATTGCTTATACATAACACCGGTCATACCGCCCATAAAAGCTACAGGTACGAACACAGCGCAAAGTACCAAAGCAATAGCCATAACCGGGCCGGATACTTCGTCCATAGCCTTTTCGGTAGCCTCCATAGGAGGAAGGCCATGCTCAATGTGTAGTTCGACAGCTTCCACTACTACAATGGCGTCGTCTACTACAATACCGACAGCCAAAACCATACCGAACATAGTCAGCAAGTTGATGGAGAATCCTAAAGCGGCGAAACCGGCAAACGTACCGACCAAAGAGACAGGGACAGCTAAAATAGGCACCAACGTGGCACGGAAATTGCCCAAGAAGACAAATACCACGATCAATACCAAAACAATAGCTTCAAAGAGAGTTTGCACCACTTCTTCGATAGATTTTACTACGAAGATAGTAGCGTCATAAGTTACGGTATAGTTGATACCAGTAGGGAAGCTCTTGGAAAGTTCGGCCAGCTTGGCCTTTACGGATTTGGCCAAGGCTACAGCATTGGCGCTGGGTTGCTGATAAATAGCAATAACTACAGAGCTATTACCGTTAAACTGACCTTTTGTAGAGTAAGTATTTGCACCCAATTCCACTCGAGCTACGTCACGGACGCGCAAATAAGCGCCATTAGGCTGAGTGCGAATAATAACATTGCCGAATTCTTCCGGCGTAGTTAAACGCCCTTTAACATTGACAGGGTATTGGAATTCTACTCCAGCTTTTTGTGGCGGATCGCCTATGGAACCAGCCGCCGCCTGAACGTTTTGCGTTTGGATAGCTCCAACTATATCATCTACAGTTACGCCCAATTTGGCCAGTACATCGGGTTTAATCCAGATGCGCATGGAGTAGTCGCGCTGACCGACCAAAATCGCCGCCGAACCGACGCCATTTAAACGAGCCAATTGGTCAATAATGTTGATAACACAATAGTTACTGACGAAAAGATCGTCACGGGATCCGTCGCCGGAATAGAAGTTCAAATAAAGCAATTGTTGAGTAGATTGCTTTTTGACGCTTACACCAGACTGAGTGACTTCGGTAGGCAACAAAGGCGTAGCCTTAGAAAGACGGTTTTGCACGTCTACCATAGCCATATCTTGATCACGAGACAAGTCGAAAGTAACTTGCAAAGTATAGTGGCCGGAGTTGGCGCAAATCGAACGCATGTAAAGCATGCCTTCAGCGCCGTTGATCTGTTGCTCAATACACGAAGCGACCGTCTCTTCCAACACTTGAGCGTTGGCGCCAGCATAATCAGCGTCAAGCTGAATAACCGGAGGTGTAATAGCCGGATATTGAGCTACAGGCAAACTGTAAATACAAACCGCGCCGGATAGCAATATGATTAGCGAAATCACTATGGCCAGAACCGGACGGTGAATAAAGAATTTTGCCAAAGTCTTTCTCCTTATTAACCTTGAGCAGAAGAGTCAGCCGTGCTATCAGAGACTACTGTAGGCTCACAGGGAGCACCGGCCTGAACTTTAGTAAGTCCGTCAACTACAACCATTTCGCCTTGCTTTAAGCCAGACTTAACAATAAAATCGGTACCTACGGCATCACCAACCGTAATGTTTCTCGACTCGACAACATTATTAGGGCCGACAACATAGACAGAATGGTCAGATTGAACGGTAGAAACGGCACGCTGAGGAACGACCAAAACTTTTTCCGAAGCGCGGCTAGTTATGCGCAAGCGGCCAAACTGACCTTCACGCAACAATCTTTCCGGATTGGGGAAAGAAACACGGATGCCAATGGTACCGCTTTTGGAATCAAGAGAACGGGACAGCATACTGAATTGGCCACTGTGCTTATAAACAGAGCCATCGGACAGAACCAAGTTGAAGTCAACAGCACCAGCCCCGCGGTGTTCCATCATATAGAGGTACTCTTTCTCACTGACGCTGAAATTGCAATAGATAGGATCGAGTGAAGAAATAGTAACCAACACTTGCTGACTACCGGCTTGACCTACCAAGTTACCAGGGGAGACATCAATTGCGCCGATTACACCAGTAATAGGAGAAGTAATGGTGCAATAGCCGATATTCAATTGAGCTTGAGTAACTTGAGCCTGAGCCGCTTCTAAATTGGCTTGAGCTACTTCAATTTTAGCTTTGGAAGAAAGTTCAGTATTTTTCAAAGTGGCCAAAGCGGCGTCTACTCTAGCTTGAGCCACGTCACGCTGAGCAATCGCGTTATCTAAAGTTTGAGTAGGAATGACGCCATTTTTGGCCAAGGGCTTGTAGCGATCAACATCTTGCTGAGCTCTGACTAAATCGGCTCGAGAGGAGGCCAAGTCGGCCTTAACGCGACGTACGTCAACTTGAGCTTTAGCATAAGCCAAATCGGCTTGACATTGTGAAACTTGAGCCTGAGCGCCTTGCAAAGCGGCTACGTAAGGAGCGTCATCTATACGGAAAAGCACCTGGCCAGCATTTACTCTAGATCCTTCTTTGAAGGAGAAGTTTTGTAAAGTGCCGACTACACGAGCTTTAACATCTACAGTGCTAGAATATTTAAGCTCAGCCGGCCACTCACGAGTAAACTTTTGCTCAATAGTGCCGATTTTGGCCACATTAACGGCCGGAGCAGGAGTTTGAGCAGCAGCGGTAGCCGTTTCATTTTTGCCGCTATCTTTAGAACTTGCAGACTGCGTTTGAGAAGAAGTGCCAGAAGTTTGGCCCTCTTGGCCTTTGGAAGTCTCGCCGGAACAGCCGGAAACAAACAGACTTAGGCCTAAAACAGCAGCTGTCATGTAAAAAGTAAACCTACGGGAAAAGTTCATATTTATCTCCTGATAAAGACTGATAACTTTCAATAGTTAAGGCTGTTCTGGGGTTTCCAACAGCTCATCGGTAACTTCCAAACGGCGCTCAGGGAAATCACACCCTACGCTGTGTTCAATAGCAGAAAAAGCTAAATCGCGATCGTAAGAAGCCACCACATAAGCCACACGGGCGTCATTTAAGCTTCTCAAGCTGTCTTGTACTTCCAAAGAAGTGCCCAAACCGTTTAAGAAACGTTGGCGAGCCATATCACTATAAACCCAAGCGGCCTCTACACGTTTGCGAGCTGTTTGCAAAACCACCGCAGAGAGATTAAAGTCAATCCAGGCCTTCTCTACTTCCAAGCGAATGCTGTTGCACAACTGATCGCGCGAAGCTTCCAAGGAACGAATCTGGGAATCGAGCTCGATAAGTTTCTGCTTTTTTAAGCCTCCATCCCAAATAGACCAATTTACATTTAGACTAAGCTGGTACATGCTGCAAGGATAAGTGCGATAGCCCGGAGAGAAAATATAGTCGGCAGCCAACATAACCTGAGGCAAATTGCTGCACTTTTCTGCTTCGCGCACTTTTTCAGCTACTTCTATGCTGCGATCCAAACTCAAGATTTCAAAGCGACGGCGCATGGCCAATTCTTGAAGGTCGGACAAACGACAAAGCGGATCTACTTCTATAGCCTTAGGTGATTGAAAATACAAAGGCTCAGAGCCAGCTTCACCGGTAACACGTTCTTCCAAGTCGCTTAAAAAAGCCGCATTGGCTGTTTTGACGCCACTGTAGCTGCGTTCCAATTGCTCGTGAGCTTCCGTCACTTGCAAATCGGCTTGAATAACATCGTAAAGGGCCATAATGCCTTGACGATACAAACGCTTAGAGTCGGAAAGGTTCTTCTCACAAACTTGCAAATTCAACTTAGCTACATCGACTTGAGCTTCAGCCTTTAAGCAATTGAAAAAGTCCCTCTTAACTGCATAGGCCAAATCGTGCCTAACTGAAGCGGCATCTAAAGCAGCCACGCCTATTTGTAAGTAGGAAGCGGCAATTTGCTTTTCCACTTGACCGAAAGTAGTAAGCAAAAGTTGCAAAGAAGCGTCCAGTTGGTTGGTTAAAGCTTCCAGCGTGGTTCTATTGCCGCTGACTTGCCTATTTTGCCAAGTAGTCTTATCACCGACAATAAATTTTAAGTTTTTTTGGGTTTTGTTCTGGCCATACTGGGCATTGGCCTGAACGATTTTTTCGTCAGCTACTCTGACTTTGGAATTTTGGCGCATAGCTTTACTAAGGCTGCTTTCCAAAGTGTATGAGTCGATAGCGCTATTTATATCGAACTTGTCACTTCCAGTAACAGAGCGCTCCATTTGGCGCACAGCTCCGGAGCCGTCGATTATTTGCATTTCTAACAGACTCTTAGGCTCAGAGTTTTCTATTGTTTGAGAGGATGGGTCAGTTGTTTCTTCCGTATCGTTAAATCTTGAAACATAGCTGCTGGCCGGTGATTTACTCTCTTTAGTATCGCCAACTTTAGCAGAACTGGAAATTTTATTGGCAGATTTAATGTCTTCAGATGAAGGTGCTTTCACGCTACAACTTGAGCCAGCGGTAGTTGAGTTGCTTTTAACATCTTGGCCAACAGCACCGCCACCTCCGGTATTAGCTTGAGCTAGACCGCCTAAAAAAAAGGCAAGCGACAGCCCAAGCGCCAGAACTCGCTTATTATTCATCTATTTTACCAATTGATAAAGATTTGGCCTTGCCTTTAGTGGAACCTCAAACTTAAGTTGCAAACGTTATGCAATTTTATCGACCTAGGCAAACCGCTTGCAGCGTTCTCATTAAATGCAAACTTTCCGCCGAAGAGCAACGCTTGCAGCGAGCTTCGCACGGAAGGCACGGGGCCAGAATTCCGCACCTTGAAATATTGTGGATACTTAGCAAAGTTTGTACTTGCCTTTGTTGGTTCCTCTTCAACGCTATACCTAAAAATAAAAAAAGCCACTCAGAATTTACTCAAAGCAATTAAGTAATGGTACTAAGTGACTTTTTCTTTACTTGGCATACGTCAAGGTTTAATAGTCGGAATTATCTCCCAAATCTCGAGAATGGTCGTGAGCAGAATCTATATCTTCACTACTACCAGCGCTGGCATCGTATACATTGCCAACTTGTGCGACAGGCTGGCCACCTCTAATTTCACGCATATACATACCGGAAAAATAAGCTTGAGCTGCCGTAGTAAATGGAGTGACGATAAAGCTGCCAATAATAGGCAAAAAAGAACCGGCTATACTAAAAATGAAGCTCCAACCTACAGAGAAGACGATAGCTTTGAAGTAATCATTTCTCCGAGCAGCAATAAGTCTATTGAGTTCAGAGAACTTGAAAGCTAACAACCAGCCATCATCTTCGGCGGATAAACAAGTTACGGCAGTAGCATAGTAGATAAGCACCAACGTATTAAGTAATCCAACTGCCATCATGGTAGCTAAAACGCAAAAAAAAGCGCCTTCTTTTCCAGATATCATAGCGACCAATAAGAGAACAGTAACTATCAAGCTCGGCAACAGGAGAAAGATCATTTGTAAGCTCAAGCGCAAGCCGTCGACAAATAGTTCCACAAAATCGCCAAATTCCAAATTGGGCAATTCGTCACTGCCATCGCGTATAGCCCGAATAGATTTTATACAATAGCCAGCTACCGCCGGACTAGTAATAACGAAAATGGAAAAGACAATCAGAATAAAAAGCTTTTTAAATGCGTCGGCGGATTTTAATATATAATTTATCGGCCCTACAAATGTCATCTTCTACCTCCCTGGCGCTAATAGAAAAAGAACGCTATAAATGGCTATTTATCAGTGAGATGCGTATTAGTAACGCACAAAGCAAAGTCCTGTACAAAACAAGATCATTTACTCTTCTAAACTACCCGACATCAAAAAAGTTTTCTCATCCAAAATATCTTTTTCTATCAGCTCATCTTTGTGAAGGCGCATATAATCACCAACTAAAGAAGCCATAGCCATGAAAATATAAGGCTGAGCGGTAAGAATTATAAACAGCAACAGAAGTACAAAGACGCTCAACAAAATTATGCCTAATGTAACTGCCTTAAAAGCTAAAGCACCTATGCCAATGCCGACAAAAAAAGCAGGGATAAAAGCAATGGCACCAGCGACTCCTTGCCAGAGAAAATAGACGAACACCAACTTGTAGTACCCTTCCAAACCGCTAAAAGGCAACTTAAAAAAAGAATTATAAACTGAAGAGTGGTTATTGTCAGAAGCGCCACAAATAAGAAAAGCCGGGAAGTAAACAAAGTAGACTAAGGTGGCTAGAGAGCTAAAAGCACGAGCTAAGAATTGACAATCCAACAGCACTAAAATCACACCCATCAAAGCCAAAGGGACGCCCATTCCTACATAGCACAGCCAAAGTAAAATATTATTTGAGCAACAAGTTTGTAAGGAGAACTCCGGAAATTTTGCCTCTCGAAGGCCATATTTAGCTACAGACTTGGCTATCTCAGCCGCATAACAAAGAGGGCCAATTATAGTAAAGACTAAGCAAGCGAGTAAACCCCAAGTTTTCCAAAAGTCTGGCCTTTTGGTCGGCCAACTTACGTGAGTTGTGTAATCCACAAAGCTTTCCTCACCTTCACACCAAATTGTCAATAAAAAAACTTATATAAAGAATAGTAACAGATTTCGCCCAATTTAGGCATAACAAAAAGCAAAAAAACCTTCTTGGCTCTCTTGGCCTTCTCGGTTTTTCACTCTGGACAAAGGGCTAAAGTTATGCTAGAATACCTCCGCTATTGTGCATCTTCTTAACTCAATAGTTTTTTTAGAAAGTCTTTCTCGTTCGTCCGGCTCCCCGGAACCGTGCGCAGAGAAGAGCACGGACATACAGGAGGAACAAAACATGTCCAGAGTTTGCGCTCATTGTGGCAAAGGCCCTTCCAGCGGCAATATGGTAAGCCACTCCAACCGTCGTACTCGTCGTCGTTGGCTTCCCAACCTTCAAAAGGTAGTCGTTATGGTTAATGGCGCCCCCAAGGCAATCAGAGTTTGCACTCGTTGCTTGCGTTCTTGGAAAAACAGTCAGGCTGAATAAGCTGACGCGCTCTTCGTTTTTTGGAAATTCGGCACTATGGCTGAGTGTTTAGCCGGGCCGTTGCACAAGTCGGGGCGAGGCATAGCCGAAGTTGGCATTGCCGTCGCCCTGTCGCTTTTATTGGCCTTTTTTAATTTACCTATTTTGCCTAACGGCGGACAAATTTCCCTAGATATGCTGCCTATAGTATTTTTGGCCCTTATGAGAGGCAGCACTTACGGTATAGCCGCAGGCTTTGTATATGGTTGCTTGCACTCTTTGCAAGAACCATTTGTGGTTCATCCCTTACAATTTTTACTCGATTATCCTTTGGCTTACGCAGCGTTAGGCTTAGCCGGTTTGCCTTTTCTGAGAGCTCACACTTTTTTAGCTATTATTAGTAGCGTAGCCGTGCGTTTTTTATGCCACACTGTTTCTGGCGTAATCTTTATCGATGCTTTTCTGGGACAGCAGAACTTACCAGCTTCTCCTTGGCTTTGGGCGGCAGGCTACAATTGTACTTTTTTGTTGCCCTCAGCTCTAGCTTTGTGTGTAATCATTCCGCCTGTTAAGAAAGCTATGCAAAATTATGGAATCTTTACAAAGTAGCCTTTTTGCCCAATTTAATCGCGCCTTAATTGTAGGCGGCGGCCCAGCGCCAGCTTCTAGTTGGTTGCGAAGTCAATACCTTCCCGGGGATTGTCTTATAGCAGCCGATCGCGGCGCAGCTTACCTCCAAGCAAACGGCCTAACACCAGATTTGCTGCTTGGAGATTTCGATTCCTTACCTCCAGAATTGTTGTCAACTTTGCAAAAAAGCTGTCGCCAGTATTTAACTTTCCATTGTGACAAAGATTATAGCGATCTGGAACTAGCCTTAAGAGCGGCCCACTACTTAGGATTTAAACAAGCCATTATAGCCGCCGCCCTTTATGGACGTCTCGATCATTGTCTTTTTAACGTTATTTCTATATTGCAATTGGCTGACGAATTAGGCATAGAAACTTCTTTAGTCGCTCCAGATTGCCAAATATGCCAATTGCAGCAAAAGAAACGCTCTTGGAGTGATTGCCAAGGCAAGTTGCTTTCACTTATTTCACTAGACAACGAAGCTGAAGTAAGTTTGCAAGGGGCTAAGTGGCCGCTAGATCATAGCAAGTTGCATCGTTCTTCTACTAGGGGCTTATCTAATGTAGTTATCGCCGACGAAGTTACTTTAGAATGCCACTGCGGCCGTATTATCGTTATATTAAGCGAGGCCGAAAAGTAAAAAACTTAATTATAAAGCTTCAACCATCTAGGCGCACTAGTTTCTACTTGGAGTATCGATAATAACAGTAACAGGGCCGTCATTGATTAAGCTAACTTGCATATGAGCTTGGAATTGTCCCTCTTGAACGGTTAAACCAGAGCGTTTAATCTGTTCTACAAAGTAAGCATATAAGCGAGAAGCTTCTGCAGGAGGAGCCGAGTGACTGTAGCTAGGACGTAATCCTTTGCGACAATCTCCATAAAGCGTAAATTGTGATACTACCAAAATTTGCCCACCGATGTCGGTCACGCTCAAGTTCATTTTTCCCTCTTCATCGGAAAAAATGCGCAAGCGAGCGATTTTGCTAGCTAACCAGTCGGCTTCTAGCTCCGTATCATCACAATGGACAGCCACTAGCACTAATAAACCACGGCCAATCTGACCGACAACTTCGTTATCTACCTCAACTTTTGAGTTGAGAACCCTTTGAACAACAGCACGCATATCGCTTGCACCTTTCTTTTAACAAAAACAGTTCCCCCCAAAAGTTTGACCTCTTTATCTATTTCTGGAGCGGACGGCGGAAAAGACTCCCTTAACGCCACGCAATCTTTTAAGAGCTTCCTCTAATTGTTTATTGCCAGTAACTTCGACAGAAAGCTTAACTTTGGCCTTTTCTCCAGAAGTGAGAGCTTGGCACGACTTTACATTGACTCTTATTTCAGTTAAACAAGCCAACAAATCGCCTACTAAACCGCTGCGGTCCCAAGCTTCAATCACGATATGCACCCAATAAGTTTTGCTAGCGGCTTGCATGGCACAGCTATTCCAAGCACATTTAACAATGCGCTCTGGATGAACAGCCGCCAAATGAGAAAAGTTAAGACAATCGCGCCTATGTACGGACACTCCGCTGCCTACAGTAATGTAGCCTATAATCTCGTCTCCAGGCACAGGCATGCAACAGCGAGCCATCTTGGTAAGAATGGTATCTACATTTTCTACAATTACTTCGTGGCCAGGCCCAGTACGTTTGGTAACCGGTTGAGCATTTTCCGGCAGCGGAATTTCTGGCAGTGCTTCTTCTTTGGGCAACACACTCTGAATGCGACTGACAGCTTGCAAAGCCGAAGTTTCGCCATAGCCGACACTGGCCAATAAATCGTCACCAGTCAAAAAGCTCAGCTGGTTAGCCGCTTGAAGCATAACTTCTTCATTATTGAGCAAATCAGCTAAACGCAAACGCTTAAGTTCGGCTTTAACAGCTTCACGACCACAAACAATATTTTCTTCACGGCGCTCTCTCTTAAACCAAGCGCGAATCTTGCTTAAAGCCTGGTGGCTAGCACAAATTCTCAGCCAATCACGTGAAGGGGTGCCGTTTTTGGCAGTTTTTATCTCTACTCTATCGCCAGTAGACAGTTTGTAAGTTAAAGGCACCATACGGTCATTTACCAAAGCGCCTACACAGCGATTACCGACCTCACTATGCACTCTGTAAGCAAAGTCTATAGGCGTAGAGCCCATAGGCAAGTTGACGACATCGCCCAAAGGAGTAAAAGCGAACACCTCGTTTGAAGGTACACTAAACTTGACGTGCTCGCCTACTTCAGAGGATTCGCCACTTTCTCCACTGCAATCGAACAAAGCTCTAATCCAGGGATAAAGCTCAGCAAAAACGTCACGTCTGCTCTTATCGGCACTGACTTTGCCTTCTTTGTAAGCCCAGTGAGCGGCCACACCCACTTCGTTTACTTTATGCATTTCGAAAGTGCGAATTTGAATCTCCACCGGAACTTCATCGGGGCCTATAACCGTTGTGTGCAAACAACGATAATTGTTGGGCTTGGGGTGAGCTATATAATCTTTAATACGCCCATTCATTGGCGACCAAAGCGAATGGACTAAGCCAAAAATCATGTAGCAGTCTTCAACTGTAGGCACTAAAACACGAATAGCGGCCAAATCGTAAATTTCCGCTAAACTCTTATGAGAGCGCACTTTTTTGCGATAAATGCTATATAAATGTTTGAAGCGATACTCAAGCTCGTTTTCGACATGAAGTTCGGCCAGTTTTTCCCTTAAAGTAGCTACAATTTTATCCATAACCGCTACAAAAGTGGGACGTACCGCTTCTAACTCTTGGCTCAAATCTCGATATTCTTCCGGACGAGCATACTTGAAAGCCAAATTTTCCAACTCAGCCTTAAATTCCCAGACGCCCAAGCGTGAGGCGATAGGAGCGAAAATATCTAAAGTTTCATTAGCGATAGTAGTTTGCACTTCTGGAGCACAAAACTCTAAAGTACGCAAGTTATGCAAGCGATCGGCAAACTTAACTAAGATGGCACGCAAATCTCGAGCCATAACCAGGAAAATCTTGCGCAAGTTTTCGTCAGCCGCTTCTTTTCCACCTAAACGGGTAAACTTTTTCGCAACCTCTTCAGACTTATTGGGAAGTTTATTCTCCGCTTTTTTCACTCCCTTCTTCCCATTTTTCTTGCCATCTTCTTTATCTTGTTCTTGCTTAGTTTCTTCCCTAGCAAATCGCTTAGTAAGGTTGGTAACGTCTCCGATAAGATCACTCAGTTCTTTATCAAAGTGCTCGGTGACATACTCCAAACTAACTCCAGTATTTTCTTCAATTAAGTCGTGAAGCAAACCAGTGCACAAAGTTGTGCAATCTAATCTATAGGAAGCCAAAATTTTGGTAACTTCCACTACGTGATCGATATAAGGATCGCCAGAAAGTCTGACTTGTCCGTCATGAGCTCTAAAGGCTAAATCTAATGCTTTTTTAAGCCTTTCTTGCCCTTTATCATCGATATAAGAAGTGCACTGAGCCAATTCTTGCCAATACTTATTCTCCAGCTCTTGCTTCATAGGAGGCAAGCTTTCGCTCAATTCAGCCTCTTTTTTATTTAAAACCAACTCCGTCTTTTTATCTGGCGCTTTTTTATCTTCACTCATTTTTATTTTAAATTGTCCTTGTAAAAACATTTATCTTGGCGCACAAACGCTCTATGGTGTGCGCCCCAAGTGCTCAAAAATTCCTTCGCTGCCTCTAAAATAGTAACTTTAGGCTCTATCTACAGTTACTACACTATCTATAGAGCGTATTTCATCCATAAGCATTTCCAATTCATCCACCGAAGCAGCCCCAACCTCTATCCTGATATTAGTCACATTTTTGGCATAATCGTTGGTAAATTGGTAGCTATAGATCAGGACATTCTTATTGTCGAAAACGCTAATAATGGAATTAGACAAGCCGTGGCAAACCAAAGCAGAAATTAAAATAGTGGCCCTAAGCATAAACAGCTTGGGATCGATATCGCTAATCCATTCAGCTTCACGGATTTCTGCACTATTAGCTAAAGCGGAGCATCCCTCGCGATGTATGAAGTAGCCTTTGCTCTTAGGATCACGCGCAGCTTTTATAGTATCGCCAAAAACTGGCGTACAAAGGCGACAAATAAAACAACGCGCCTTAGGCACTTGTGGAATTCGGATAGAAAGCGAAACATCACGCAAGCGCTGAGGATCGGCATCTAAATTTTCAAATTTTTGTGGATTATTTTCACGATAATTCTTTAAACATTTTACGAAACTAGCCAAAGGAGTTCGGTAGCTGCCCACCGCGATATATAAATCATCCAAAGATTGGAAATTGAGAGATTTTACGATAGCTCGCATAATTTCGGCATTAGTCTGGGCACCAGCCGCCCCCTGACGAATTAGCTCCGCACAGATCATTTTGTAACCAATACTGCGATTGGGCTCTGGCGTCTGGTGGTTGAAGAACCATTTGCTAATACTAGAACGAGCCTGCCTAGTGCGGCAATGTGAATACCAAGAGCGCGAAGGGTTCTCTTTATCGGCGGCCAAAATTAAAACTACATCGTTGTCGCGCAACTCATAGCCAGTTAGAGAGACTTCCACATCATTTACCACAGCACCAGTACAGCGCAAGCCCAGATGGGTATGAATCTTAAAAGCAAAGTCTAAAGGCGTGGAACCTTGCGGTAATTCGATGCTACGCCCTTCAGGAGTAAGACAAACTACTCCTACACTCAACTCGTCTTGGCAAAGTACGTCCAAAAAGTCTTGGTCTTCTTTACATCCTTCCTTAATGTGACTAAGTGAAGCCAACCAAGGAGCTAAGGGACGGAAAAGTTTATTAACTTCACCACTCTTTATATCGGCATTGTAACGTCCTGAAACAAAAACGTTGAGCACGCCTAAATTATTTTCTGCTTCTTCATCTTCAGTGCAAATTTGCACTTCTACAGGCTGAGAGCAAATACCAGGAATTGTAGTATGTAAAGCTTGATAGTTATTGCCTTTAGGATTGGCAATATAATCGCGGAACTTACCTTGCATAAAGCCGAAGCGCTGGTGAATTACCCGCAGCACCTGGTAGCAAGTATTTTTATCGTCAACCACTATAGAAATAGGATCGAGGTCAAAAATCTGGCCCAAAGTTTTATGCTGGCGACGCATTTTGGCAAAAACAGAATAGAGCGCTTTAGTGCGCAACTCAACTTTAGCTTTAATAGACTCCTCGGCCAAAGCATCTTTAATAGCTTTCAGAGCGGCAGACACACCCTGATAGCGCCTTTTGCGCTCTTGGGCTAAAGCTTCTTTCAAATAAGCGTATTGCTTAGGCTCAAGATAGAAGAAGCACAAATCTTCCAATTCGGTTTTGAAAGGCCACATGCCCAAACGTGTAGCCAAAGGAGCGAAAAAGTTGAGTGTTTCTTGGGCTATGCGAATTTGTTTATCTTGACGCAAGCCATCTAAAGTGCGCATATTATGCAATCGATCAGCTAATTTAATGATAATAACGCGAATATCCTTAGACATTTCAGTAACCAGCTTAGTTAAACTGGCCGCTTTATCATCAATCTTGGCTTGGCGAGCTCTTTCCCTAAGTTGAGCAGGCGTAAGAGGAGCGGCCAAACTGCGTCCCAAAAACAAATTGATACCTAAAGATGCTTGCAAAGAAGCGGCTAGGCTGACAGAAGCTTCCGAGACAGCCGCTTTAACAGCATCACGACGTTGTCTAGCGCTAGCTTTACCTATCTTGGTTAATCCGTCAAC
The DNA here is from genome assembly GCA_002407045.1 of Candidatus Bruticola papionis. GTDB lineage: Bacteria > Vulcanimicrobiota > Xenobia > Xenobiales > Xenobiaceae > Bruticola > Bruticola papionis. Next base: position 17,424 of record DHKB01000048.1, read on the forward strand.
TATATTACGTATATCAGTTCCAAAATAGTTCTTAATATCGTCCAAACTGACTTTATCTTCATTATCTTCATGTACGTCATGAAGATATGCAGCCGCCACACTAGAAACGTCGAGCTTAAATGGAGCTAAAATTTGGGCTACAGCCACAGGATGGGAAATATAAGGCTTACCATTGATGCGCGGCTTTTGAAATTGGTGCCAATAACAAGCATAAGGATAAACTTTCTTTAAGATAAACTCTTGCTGTTCTGGTGGAAGGTGAGCTGTACTCTGTTTGACAATTTCTTCAAGATCGGGATATGTAGGGATATTCTCTTCAAATTTTAACTGCGGATTGCAGCCTTCAGGAATATAAGTCATAGTCAGCTCCCTTTTTCTTTATTTTGATAGCCGCTCAGTAGCAGCGGCCCACTTTCCCTCTCCGGACAGCCCATTTTTATGTATCAGTTGGCGCCTAGAGTCGACGAACTTCGGCAACACCGTCAATTTTCCGCAAGTTTTCCATCAAACTGCCAAGTTCAGTTATATTGGAAACACCAACGGTAGCAATAATATGCGCAGCATTACCGACAAAATTGTTTTGCAATTGCAAATCATAAATTTTGTGCTCTCTATCATGGCAACGCACAATTGTTTCGATAGCCAAAGCGTAATTATAAACAGCTTTAAGCTCAATTTTAGCTCTCAAATCGGTGCCAGAACCAACTGGTTTGGCCTTTTCCAACCAGAAAGCTTCTTTCTCAATAAGCGATTGTCCAGCCAACTCTTGCTTGGAACTTTCAGCTTTAGTACATCCTTTGCGATGGAGAATTAGGTGTTCAGAATCACTGCCAGTTGCGGTAATTTCGTCGCCGACTATTGGACAGCATTCTTGACAAAGATATATTTTGCTATCGCTTAGCCCTGGTATATGAACCCAAGCTGAAACCTCACATGAATTTAGCGCAGAGTTGGCTTCATTTTCAGTTTCACACCCCAACTTGCACTCTTCAAATTGAGCATTGACAAATTTTAAACTGATTCTGCGCGTACCAATCATATCGAGCAAATCAGCTACAGATTGGCAACTACATTTGCGAGTCAAAATATGCATGAAATTTTCATTTTTTTGCATGCCAGGCAAATCGGCTCGCAAGAGGGCCGCCGTAAGCAATTTTTCACCATAAGCTCTGTTGGAATCGGCACTGTAATTTTCCTGATACCAAGTGCTTAACGCAGATCTAGCTTTAGGCGTACAACAATAATCAAACCAACTGCGCTGAGGAATAACATTGTCGGAACTGACAATAGTAACAAAGTCGTTATCTTTGAGTTTGTATTCCAAACATGAAACGGAGCGATCGTTTACCAGAGCTCCTTCACAAGTTAAACCCAATTCTTTGTTAATAGCGAAAGCAAAATCTAAGGGCGTAGAGCCAATAGGTAAATCCACAGAGTCGCCGTGGGGAGTAAAACAAGTAATAGAATGGGCCAAACTACCACTCAAAGCCCAATCTAAGAAATCGGTATTTTCGGCAGCAACATCGTGTAAGGCTCTAATAGAGCTAACCCAAGAGGCCCATTTGCTGCGCAAAACTAGGCCCACATTGCGCCCTTCCAAACTGTAATCAAAATCTTTGAATTCAGCAAAAACACCAATATTATTGCTAATCTTATGCTCTGCAGAGTTTATGCGTATTTTGATTACTCGCCTTCCGCAACCACGGATAGCCAAGTGAATGGCCTGATATTTGTTGGCTTTGGGAGTAGAAATATAATCGAAGTAAAGACGAGTACCACACAAATGGAAGTTTCGTTTGATAATGCTTTCAGCATTGTAGCAAGCGTCTTTATCCGGCACCGTAATCATAACCGAACTTAAGCCATTCACTTCTTCTAAAGAAGTTACGCCACTGCTTTCCATTCTTTTGAAAATCGTATAAAAACCGCTGTCATCAATCTGAATATCAGCTTGTACAGCTTCTCTATTAAAAACTTCCCTTATTTGCTTAACAGTAGCCTCAAGAATAGGTCTCCGCTCTTGGCGCACATCTTCGACTTTTTTACGGAAAATATCATATATATTGTCGTACAAATAGCGGAAGCACAGCTCTTCCAGTTCTTTCTTAATTTCCCAAACCCCAAAGCGATCGGCAATAGGACAAAAGAACTCTAAAGTTTCCCTGGCAATTCGCTTTTGCTTATCTGGCCTTAAACTGCCCAACGTCCTGAGATTGTGCAACCTATCTGCCAATTTAATTAAAATAATTCGCGGATCTTCGGCTATACCTAAAAGCAATTTAGCTAAAGAAGCATTTTTATTAGCAATTTTTATACGCTTAGCCTTAACTTGCTCATCTATGCCAGGGCTAAATTCCCAGCCGGAGTTATTTTCCTGCCCTACCAGAGATCGGTAAACCTTTTGATTGGTAATTGTGCTGTAACCGCTCTCGGATATTTCTTTTCTTAAAGCCGCCGTTTGCCTTCGGTTTTGCGAAGTGACTATGCCTATTTTGGTCATTCCATCTACTAGCAAGCGTACTTCTGGCCCAAAATAACGGGCAATTTCATCTAAAGAAACTCTTTCGGCATTGTCTTCGTAAGTGTCGTGCAAAAGGCCAGCACAAAGAGTATCACAATCTACATGATATTTAGCCAAAATCTCGGCAACAGCAATAGGGTGAATGATATAGGGCTCACCACTTTTGCGAAATTGCCCATCATGAAAATAGTAAGTAAAAGGATAGACTTTCTCGACAAAAAAACGACGCTGAGCTTCCGGTAGATATTCAGAAAGCTTTTTTACTCTTTCATCAAACTCGGGTTGACGCTCTATTTGCATATATTTGCCAGGAAGTGGCTCATAGTTGGCCGATTCCCTTTCAAAAGACCACCCATTTACTGTCATACACTTACCTCCGCGCTGCACTAAAAAAGCCAGCAGCCCTTTCGCTAAGATTTGAAAACTGCTCCCACAAACAAAAAAGCTGCCCATAAAAACGCATTTCGTATGCAGTAAATTTATTGTGCTTAATTGTCATAGGCAGTCTATTGCCCTAAAAATCTAGTTAGTAGCTTAACTGATTGGGCGGTGATTGTGAACTGCACTTGGCAGGAATAGCACTAAAAATGACCTTATTTTAACATCATTGCCAAGTTCTGGCGATTCATATCGGCAGCGGCTCTTCTATCCGCCACATACTAAGCTGTTACGACTCAGGCATTGTACTTGCACTTACCATATTTATACTATCAAATTGCTATTCAGTCTAGACCATTAAGCTGTCAAAAAATTATTTTTGCCCCAGGTAAAGCCAAAAAAGAAGGCAATCAATAATCGCTTAATAAAGTTTTGCCTTGAAATAACTGTAACTCTAAAATTTATACAATTCGAGGGCAATTTATGTTTAGCAAATTCCGTTTCACAGCTGCCGCCGCAGTTTTGGGAGCTGCTTTTTTGGGCACTTCTCTAGTTCAGGCCGTTCCTCAAACACCTCAGCAGCAATTTGCCACCTTGCGTGATAAGTATGTAGCTCAAATTCAACCTCTGGAAAAAGAGGCAAACGAAGCTTGGTGGGAATCGGCAACTACTGGTTCAGACCAATCTTATCAAAGACGCGAAAAAGCCGACAATGCTGCAGCCAAGCTCCACCAAGACAAAAAAGTTTTTCGTAAACTAAAAGCTTTGCGCGAATCTCGCAAGATTACCGATCCTTTGCAAGCTCGCCAACTCGACCTGATGTACTACGCTTATTTGCCTTATCAAGCTGACGCAGCTATCACTGCAAAAATTATCTCCCGCGAAGCTGAAGTCGATAAAGTTTTTAATACTCATCGCAGCTCTGTCGACGGTCAGAAATTGACCGAAAATGATGTGCGCAAAGTTATAGCCGAAAGCAACGACAGCGACAAAGTGCGTCAAGCTTGGCTTGGCTATATGGAAGTAGGACGCAAAGTAGCTATTCCCTTAAAAGATTTAGTCAAGTTGCGCAATAAAATGGCCCGTCAGCTAGGCTATCGCGACTTCTTTGCTATGCAATTAGACTTGCAAGAGTTTAACGAGCAAGAGCTTTTCGCTACTTTTGACGAGCTGGATAAGTTAACTGCCGCTCCTTTTAGTGAATTAAAGCAAGAAATAGATACCTACCAGCGCCAGCGTTTCGGCCTCAAGAAAGATGAAGCTGTACGTCCTTGGCATTTGGGAGATCTCTTCTTCCAAGAAGCTCCAGAGTTGAAAGAAGATGGAGTCAATTTAGACGACATTTACAAAGATTTGGATCCAGTTGTACTTTCTACAAAATATTACAACAGCTTAGGCATGAATCCAGAGAAGATCATCGCCCGCAGCGATCTTTACGAGCGCAGTGGCAAGAGTCCGCACGCTTTCGAAACTTGCATCGATAGAGAGCAAGATATTCGCGTTTTGTGTAACGTCAAACCCAACGGCGCTTGGATGGATACAGTAAACCACGAACTCGGCCACGGACTTTACGACCAATATATCGATCCATCTTTGCCTTATTTACTGCGCACTCCGGCCCACATTTTAACGACCGAAGGCTTTGCCATGTTTATGGGAGAAATGACCCGCACTCCCGATTTCTTGGCTAAAGTAGTGGGCCTCAAAGGTACAGAGCTGGATAAATATTCCCGAGCTTCCTGGCGTTTACTTCGTTCTGAGCGCCTTATATTCAGCCGCTGGACTCAAACTATGCTCCACTTTGAGAAGGAAATGTACGCCAATCCTGACCAAGATTTAAATAAGTTGTGGTGGGATCTCAAAGCTAAATACCAGCTTCAAGCTCCTCCTACTGATATGAGCGGTCAAGACTACGGCGCAAAAATGCATATTGTAGGTGCCCCCGTCTATTATCACAACTATATGATGGGCGATTTATTTGCTTCCCAGGTCTATGCTTATATGACAAAACATGTCATGCATGTAGACGATCCTTTGCAAACTTCTCTCTATGGCTCTCCTAAAGCCGGACAGTATTTACGCGAGCAAATTTTTGCCCGCGGCAGCCGCACAGATTGGAGACAAATGTGCCAAGAAGCTACCGGCGAGCCTTTAAGTCCCAAAGCTTTCGCTAAACTTTTCTTAAAATAATGTCAAGCAAGTAAATACATAGGGCCGCCGATCTGTAAAAAAGATCGGCGGCCCACAATGTTACAGCAGTCCCAAAAGAGCTAATTTCAACTTCTTAGCATGCTTCCCCCAGCTAAAGCCAGGGGATTCAGAGATATTAAACTAAAGCCAATTATTCGCTTTTCTGACTTTGGGCCAATTCTTCCATAGAAGCTACAATCTCTGCCACCACCTTTAAATCGGCGGACAGCTTCTGTATATCGATGCCTTGTTGAGAAATTCGATCGATTATTTCAGAATTCAATTTCTTGATGACAGGCCTAGCCTCTTGAAGTGCTCGGCGCCCAGATTCGCTTATTTTTAGGAGTTTGCCACGTTCTGATTTGCCGTTTTTCTTTTCTTCGGCCCAGCTGTTTTCCTGAACCAAAACTCTCATATTACGACACATAGTGGCTGTATCAACCCCTAAATGTTTGGCCAGTTCTACTTGAGAGACACCATCTCTAGCCTCTTGATAGTGCTCGGAATCACACCAGCTCAAATCTTCAAGAGCTTCCAAAACAGCTACTTGAGTAACTCTGATAGGTAACTCCACACGAAAAGCAGTTGCGGTATTATTGCTGCTCCTGCGAGTACGTTCGACAGAAACTTTTGGCATCAGCGTATTGTAAAGACGCGTCATAGCCCTAGACAGAGAACGAAGGTCGGAGCAAAGAGAGCTGTCTACGTCACCAGTTTTTTTCATCAAATTATTCCCTGCAAGCGTATAGCAGAAACTAAATCTCCTGTCAGGTAAAAAACCTCACTTTCCTCAGCTGAAGCATATGTAAATATATTCAATACAAGCTGCCCATTAGCTACTCACGGCAGCTTTGAAATTGGCGAATTTTACGCATTATCGGCCTTTTTCCCGAATCGAAGAAGCGACGTTAGCCTTCTCACAAAAACGGTAATCCAACCAATACGCTTTAAACTTCTGCCTAAAACAGATTTTCCTTTGTTTAACCTAACTCCACCCAAAGTCTTCCTTAGCAGGTGTAGTTGGAAGCTATAAAATCTAGTTTTTTTGCATAATACCCCACAAAGTAGCAGATTGTTTAGGCAGGAAAAACGCGTTTTATAACCGAAGTCGGGGGGTTAAAACGGAGGATAAAGATAGATATATGATATTACCTCGCGAGATAATCAGCGCTCTGCCTAAGACCGACTTACACTTACATCTTGATGGTTCATTGCGTTTGAGTTCCCTTATCGAGATGGCCAAAGAGCGTAACGTTAAACTTCCTTCCTATACAGAAGAAGGTATGAACGAACTCGTATTTCGCCCTCATTACAACAACTTAGTTGAATACTTAGAAGGCTTCAACTACACTTGTGCGATTCTCGTCGACGAAGAGGCTTTAGAAAGAACAGCTTATGAATTAGCTTGGGATAATATCAACGAAGGCGTACGTTATATCGAAACACGCTTCGCCCCCCAACTTCATATCAATGAAAAACTCTCCTTAGAGCAAATTATTCGTGCCGTCAACAGAGGTTTTGCCAAAGCCGAAGCCGAGTACAACTCTTCTCCGGCCGTAACCGAAAATGGTGAACCTCCTTTCCACTATGGCTTAATTACTTGCGCTATGCGCTTTTTTGTGGCCGCCAGCTCTCCTTACTATGCCAAATTGATGGAAGTATTCAGAGAGGCTCCCCTCAAAGAGATTTATTCTATGGCTTCCTTGGAACTGGCTAGAGCCGTAGTGCGTTTACGTGACGAAGAAGGCATCCCGATTGTGGGCTTCGACTTAGCCGGAGCTGAAGCTGGCCATCCCGCTAGCGATCACGAGGCAGCCTATCACTACGTACATAAAAACTTTATGCACAAAACCGTACATGCAGGCGAAGCCTACGGTCCCGAGAGTATTTTCCAGGCTATCACCGACTTGCATGCCGATCGTATCGGTCACGGTTATCACCTCTTCTCTCCTGAGCTCTGCGGCCCCAATGTCAAAGATCCTCAGCAATACATTGAGCGTTTAATTCGCCATATTGCCGATAGCCGCACTACTATTGAAGTGTGCATCACTAGCAATATGCAAACCAACCCTGCTATAGGCGACGTTAAGAACCACGCTTTTGGCAAGATGTTAGCTAACAACTTATCGGCCACGCTGTGCACAGACAACCGTTTAGTCAGCCATACCACCGTGACCAACGAAGTAGAGTTGGCCCTCAAGACTTTCGATCTTACTCCCAGACAGTTGCGTGACACTATCGTCTATGGATTCAAACGCAGCTTCTTCTTCGGTCCCTACACCGAGAGACGTAAGTACGTTCGTCAAGTACTCAACTACTACGATTCCATTATTGAAAAATACAATAAAGAGCAAGAGAGCAAGTAGTTTCTTTCTCTTTGAGTCTACAATCATAACGCGATTGTAAACATCTTGCTTAAAGCTCCACTTTTCTTTCTCGCGAAAGGAAAGTGGAGCTTTTGCTATTTTATGGGTATAAACTCTGCTTTTATAAAAAGCCTTTTTACATAAAAGAAGGCGAATCTATGTCGAGACGTTAACTTCCTGCTCACACCAATTAACTTATTTTGTCCTATATTCGATAATGTAGAATTGTTTGTTGATCATCAAGATGATTAAGAATAAAAATCAGCTTGATGATCTCGACGGAGGTTCCATGATCAATAGTATTGGCTCTGCTTCCATATCCACTTTGCAACCGGGAAGCTTAGCTGCTTCCAAAAACAAAGTTCAAGCTCCTCAAGAGGAAAAGCTCTACTGTCAGGCAGCTATTTCTGACCAAGTAGAGATTCGCCCTCAGACCAAGCTTGAAAAAGTTCTGGCCGCCACCAGCGCCAAAGCAGCCCAATTAGAGCAAGATCTCGAGCCACACGTACCCGGTCAGGTTATTGTAAAAACCAAGGGCTCTCTTATGCAGAGCACCGGCAATATTGCCAAGAAATACGGTGCTACCGTTTTGGAGAAATTCAGCAACGGAACCAGCGTTTTCAAGGGTATGCAGGGCGAGATGCTCCATATTCAGCTGCCTGAAGGCATGACCACAGCTCAGGCTATGGCTGCTATGCAGGAAGATCCTGAAATAGAATATGCCGTACCCAATTCCATCTATACTTTAGAAGATGACGCACCTGCCCAGGCTCCAGCTGAAAGTGGCAGCACCACAGTAAAAACCGATCAAGGCAAAGTTCCCAACGACTTAGACTCTAAGCTCTGGGGCTTAAAAAATGACGGCCAAGATGGCGGCACGCCCGGAGTAGATATCGACGCTTCTTTGGCTTGGCAAAAAACTACCGGTCTTCCCAACGGTCAAGGCCCCATTATTGCAGTTATCGATACCGGCGTAGACTACAACCATCCCGATTTAGTCAACAATATCTGGACTAATACCGGCGAAATTCCTGGCAATGGCATTGACGACGATGGCAACGGCGTTATTGACGATGTACATGGCTACAACGCTTTCGATGATAACGGCGATCCCATGGATGTACACTCTCACGGTACCCATTGCGCTGGTACTATTGCCGCCGAAGGCAATAACGGACAAGGCGTAGTTGGTGTCAACTGGCAAGCCACCATTATGCCGATTAAAATCTTTAATGACAAAGGACGTACTGACGCTGCGGCCATTATTCGCGGTATCAACTACGCTTCCCAAAACGGCGCCCGCATTACTTCCAATTCGTGGGGCGGCGGCGAAGCTAATCAAGCCATTAAAGAGGCCTTTGCTCGCTCCAGCGCCTTGCACATTATGGCTGCGGGTAACTCTTCAGACAATAATGACCAGACGCCTCACTTCCCCAGCAGTTACGATTTACCCAACTCGATAGCCGTAGCTGCTACCGACCGCAACGATGAGCTGTGCTATTTCTCTTGCTACGGCGAAAAGTCGGTCGATATTGCTGCTCCTGGCGAAGACATATACTCCACTATTCCTGGCGGAGGCTATGGCAATAAGAGCGGTACTTCTATGGCAACTCCTCACGTTAGCGGCGCAGCCGGTTTGCTTTTAGCTATGGATCCAACCATGAGCAATGACGAAATCAAAACCCGCCTCTTCGAAGGAGCCGACAAAGTGGAAGGCTTAAAAGGCGTTGTTTCTACTGGAGCCCGCTTAAACGTCAACGGAGCTATGGAATACAATTACCAAGCTCCCAACGCTTAGCTTCTAGTTTTGTCTGTAAATAGTGCCTTTGTTTAGCTATTAAGTAAAAATAAAGGTAAACAAGGGTCGATCTTTCTTAGCTTCAATTATAAAAAGCCAGGAGGCTCGGCCCGTCTTCAATAGAATTTGTATATTAATACATTTCCGTTCAAAAAAAAAATGTTCTAGGAGGCAAGATGATTTCCAATATCGGCCCCAACAGTATAAATCAATTACAAAGCACTTATACTCCCCAAGCTGCCACAAAATCGGAAGCTAAAGCAGAAAATTCTAATCCTCAAGTTAGTTCCGACTCTGTGAGCTTAGGCTCAGAAAAAAGCTCTTTAGGTGAATTCGTTCCTGGTCAGGTTATCATTAAAACCCGCGGTTCCATGATGGCCAGCCTCAACAACGAAAGTGTTGTCGAAAAATACGGCGCCAAAGTGCTGGACAACTTCCAGATTCCCGGTCGCATGAAAGCTGCCGGTGCTGGTCAAATGATGCAACTTCAGCTTCCCGAAGGTATGACCACCGAAGAAGCTTTAGCGCAAATGCAACAGGATCCCAGCATTGAATTTGCCGTTCCTAACACCATTTACCACGCTGAAGATGTTGCCAAAGGTCAAGAGTTTACCCGTGAGCAATTAGCCGAAGGCAAGGTTCCCAACGACGCCAAGTTTAGTCAGCAGTGGGACATGTACAATGACGGCAGCAAAAACGGTACCGCCCGCGCCGACATTCACGCCCCCGAAGCTTGGCAAATTACTACCGGTTTACCCAACGGACAGGGTCCTCTAATTGCCGTTATCGATACTGGTGTCGATATCACTCACCCCGATTTAGCGGCCAATATCTACACCAACACTAAAGAGATCCCCGACAATGGTATTGACGATGACGGTAACGGTTTTGTAGACGACTATCAGGGCTGGAATGCTTGCTTGCAAAATGGTGACGTTATGGATCGCCAGGGCCATGGAACTCACGTTGCCGGTACGATCGGTGCTGTAGGCAATAATGGCGAAGGTGTTACCGGTATAAACTGGTCGGCCACTATTTTGCCCGTTAAAATTTTCAGCGATGATGGTGGTGCCGATGCCGCTTCTATTATTCGCGGTATCAATTATGCCAATTCCGTAGGTGCTCGCTTAACTTCCAACTCTTGGGGCGGTGGCCCGGCGAACCCTGCCATTCAGGAAGCTTTCCGCAATTCGGCTGATGCCTTGCACATGATGTCGGCTGGCAACTCCGGAACCAACAATGACGTTCATCCTCACTATCCTTCCGACTACGGCTTACCTAACAACGTCGCTGTGGCTGCTACCGATCGCAACGATCAATTAGCAAAATTCTCTTGCTACGGAGAAAACAACGTTGACATCGCCGCTCCTGGCAAAGATATCCTTTCCACCATCCCTGGCGGAGGCTACGCTGTCATGAGCGGTACCTCCATGGCTACTCCCCATGTAACCGGCGCTGCCGGCTTGCTCTTAGCCATGGATCCGGAAATGAGCAACGACGAATTGGTAGCTCGTCTTACCAAAGGCGGCGACCAATTGGAAAGCTTGCAAGGCAAAGTAGGTAGCGGTGCTCGCCTTAATATCGAAGGCGCCATGAAGTACGATTACCAAGGCCAAAAGGTCAAGTAAGCATACTCTTTTTAGGAAGCTGACTTTTTAAAGTTAAGTTTCCGCCAATTTACTAGCCACAGAGGGCGTCTCTTCGAAAGCTCAGCTTAAAGAGACGCCCTCTGTGCGTCCAAAAATCGTTTTTATAGGAAATTATCTATGCCCAGTCAGTACCAGCCCTATCTAGACTTAGCCCTCAAAGCTGCCCAACGAGCTGGCGAGCTCATTCGCAAAGCCGTCGGCGAGTCTCACCATATCGATAAAAAAGGCCGCATCAATTTAGTAACTGAAGTCGACAAAGCTAGCGAAGAGCTTATCTTTTCTTTAATAAAGAGTACCTTCCCTGAACATAGCATTTTAGGTGAAGAACAAGGCCAAATTGTAGGCAGTGACAACAATTGCCGTTGGATCGTCGACCCTCTGGACGGCACTACCAATTTCGCTTCAGGCTATCCTTTTTTTGCCGTATCTATCGCTTTTGAGCTCAACGGACAAGTAGTAGTCGGCGTAGTCCACGATCCTTGTCACGAAGAGACCTTCTATGCCATTTTAGGCGAAGGCGCCTACTTAAACAGCCAGCCTATACACGTAAGTGACACTTCCGTTTTGGAAGATGCTCTTTTAGTTACCGGTTTTCCTTACGATGTCAGTAGTTCACCTGATATTCATTTGGGCATGTTCCACGATTTGATTATCAAAGCCAGAGGTGTACGTCGCGACGGTTCTGCCGCCTTAGACCTTTGCTATATAGCTTGTGGTCGTTTTGACGGCTACTGGGAATTGGGCCTTTCTCCTTGGGATATCGCTGCTGGTTCCTTAATAGTTAAAGAAGCAGGTGGCAAGATGAGTGATTTCTTAGGCGAACCGCACAACATGTTGTATCGCGACCTAATGGCTTCCAATGGAAAAATTCATCCAGCCCTCTTGGAAGCTGCTAAAAAGTACACCACAGCTTTACGCCAGTCTCCTTATTGGATCGAAAAGGGCGAGCGTATCGATCATTCCACTTACAAACGCTGAGGCAGTGCTTGCATTGTTAAATAAGCTTCGTTTTCCGATTTGAAGGCAATTTTATTGCCTAATCGGGCAGGGAAATTCTCTCAGCCTAAAATTACCGGGCAGGTAGCAGCTCTCTAATGGTTAAGCAAGCTCCTGCCTTTTTAATAAATGCTGCAATAAAGGAAGACTCATATGGATTCTGCTAACTGGAATATAGACAAAAGCGACGAACTCTATTCTATCAAGCGTTGGGGAGCTCCATATTTTTCTATCAATTCCAACGGTCATTTAGTGGTATCGCCCCAAGGTGAGCGCGGCGGTTCTATCGATCTTTACACTTTAATTGAAGCTCTGAAAGGGCGTGGTTTAAGTTTGCCTATTCTGCTTCGTTTTCCAGATATTCTCCAAGATCGTATCGAGCGTTTAAATTCGGCTTTTGCCAGAGCTATAGCCAAATATAATTATCCGGGCGTCTATCGCGGTGTCTTCCCTGTTAAAGTTAATCAACAGCGCCATATTATAGAAGAATTGGTTAAATGCGGTACGCCTCATCACTTTGGTTTAGAAGCAGGTTCTAAGCCAGAATTACTGATTGCTCTCTCGGCTATACATTCCACTGAGTGTCTTATCACTTGCAACGGTTACAAAGACCGCGAATATTTGGAAACAGCCATTTTAGCTTCCAAACTTGGGAAAAAAGTCATCATCATTTTGGAGCAACTAGACGAAGTATGTTTGGCCGTACGTGTAGCTAAAGCTCTAAATTTGCCTGCGTCTTTCGGTTTTAGAGTAAAACTCAATCGTAAAAGCCAAGGCCATTGGGGCAGCAGCGTAGGCGAAAGAGCCAAATTTGGCATGTCCGCCTATGAGATTTATCAAGCTGTACAAATTCTTATCAACAACGATATGTTGGAGAATTTGAAGTTGCTTCACTTCCATATCGGTTCGCAAATTTCGGCAATAAGTGTCATCAAAGGAGCTTTGCGCGAAGCCGGTCGCATCTACGCCGAATTGGTAAAATTAGGCGCTCCTATGGGCTTTTTAGACGTGGGCGGAGGCCTGGCTGTCGACTACGACGGTTCCAAGAGCGACTTCTACGCCTCTAAAAATTATAATATGCAAAGCTATGCCAACGACGTAGTAGCTGAAATAAATGATGCTTGCAAACAAGCCAAAATTAAAGCTCCTACCATTATTAGTGAAAGTGGCCGAGCCTTAGCTTCCCACCAATCGATTTTGGTTTTTGACGTTTTAGGTCAAAATAAAGTTGGCAATTTCAATATTCCTCCGGCTGTCGGCGATGAAGACTACATTATAAAAACTCTGCGTGAAATTTATGAAGGCATTACTCCGGAAAATGCGCAAGAGTCTTTCCACGACGCTGTCCAATTTAAAGATGAAGCTCTGAGCGCTTTTCAGTTGGGCATGCTTTCACTCAAAGATCGAGCTCTGGCAGAAAAGTTATACTGGCAATCATGCCGTAAGATCTACGAGACCTTGCGCGAAGCCAACGCTACTAGCGACGACTTCTTTACTCTAGAGAAATTGCTCTCTACTACTTATTATGTCAATTTGTCAGTTTTCCAATCAGCTCCCGACTCTTGGGCTCTCGATCAGTTGTTCCCTATTTTACCTATTCATCGTTTAGATACGGCTCCCGACGAAAAAGTTACTCTGGCCGATCTCACTTGCGACTCCGACGGTAAGATTGACAAATTTATCGATATAAAAGAAGACGTCAATTCTTTGCTAGACGTTCATTCTTTGCGCTTTAATTCCGAGACTAACTTTTACGGCACTGAAGAAGAAGGTAAAGTTCCCGAACGCTTAAGCCACGAGCCATACTACTTAGGCATGTTTTTAATTGGAGCTTATCAAGAGACTATGGGCAATTTACATAACCTCTTCGGCGATACCCATGCTGTACAAGTAAAGCTAACTCCCTCAGGCTACAGACTCGAACATATTGTACGCGGCGACACCATGAGCAAAGTGCTCTCTTACTTCCAGTATAACCCAGAAGATTTGCTCGAACGTATGCGCCAGCAATGTGAAGATGCTTTAAGCGAAAATTCTCTCACCTTAGAAATGTCGCAAAAATTGCTCAATAACTTCGAGCGCAGCTTAGCCAGTTATACTTACATGTCGTGAAATAATTAAGAAACGGAGCTTACCTTAAAAGTGAATCCTCTCCCAACAGAATCTGAATCCACCCAAACTACAGCTCCTGTTTCCGCTGTCGATAAAAACCGTGAAGCGGTGCCCTCGGAAGTAATTATTGCTTCCGCCAGTAGAGCTTATGCGCCAACAGCCTTAAATTTGGCTCCGCTAAGCGAGCAAACCGGACACCGCTTAATAAATAGCATCAAAGGGTTGGGCACCATTTTGCTGGCGCTCAGTCTCATTATCGCTTGCTTCCATCCTTGGACAAAACAAGCTATCGAAGAGACTTTAAGCATTACCCCCTTGCTTTTGCTGGTACTTATTTTCGTCTATGTGGTCAATCCCATAGTCGAATTTTTAATGGTGCAAATTAGAAAAATACCGGGCGCCCAATATTTTTCTTATACAAAATCACTAGTTGTCACTTACGTTTTACTCTTGGTACTAGCTTTAAGTGTACTTGCTTTAGCTGCCCCTCAGCTATTTGGTGAAATCAAAAGTTTGGCAGAGAACTTCCCAACTATTACCCAAAAAGCGATCGCTATTTTAGATCATTTTCGCCAAACTCACCTAGCAGTTCTACCTAGCAGTGTACAAAGCAACATCACCGAGCTAGTAAATCAAGCCGGAAGTTTGGCTGGGCAACTTATTAACAGAGGCTTACAATATGCAAGCGCTTTCTCGTCTGCTATAGTTTGGGTTGCTACAGCCATAGTAATGGTTCCTTTTATCTCTTTTTACATGCTCAGCGAAGGCCAAGAACTGGTAGATTTTTGGGTTAATTTATTGCCTATTCGCCGCCGCCAACCGGCTAAGAATATTCTGTTGCAATTACATTACTCCATGAAAAGCTTCATAAAAGGCCAAGCCTTACTTTGCTGTGCGGTCGGCGGCTTGACCACATTACTTATGGCCCTAGTAATGCCAAAGTATTGTATAGCTTTAGGAATTATTGCAGGCATTACAGAAGCTATTCCTATAATCGGCCCTATTTTGGGAGCATTGCCAGCCGTACTGTTGGCTTTGGCTTTACCGGATACTGGCGGCATTACCTTAGCCTTAATTGTGGCAGCCGTTTATATTCTCATTCAACAAGCTGAAAACAATTTCTTAGTGCCACAAATCATGGGAGATAGTCTGGGCCTTCACCCTCTCAGTTTGATGATTGGCATGATGGTGTTTGCCAATGTATTTGGCTTTTGGGGAGTAGTATTGGCTTCCCCCATTGTGGCAGCGGTAAGGATATTAGTTATTCATTATTGCAACCCCGAACTTGAAGCGAAACTTTTAGAGCAATTAAAGCAACGCGAACAGAAAGCGCTAACTTCTGTAAATTCAGACGTTAGTGCCGACAGTCAGCCTAAGAATTAGGCGCAGGTAAACAACTTTACAAGAGCGAAACCGCCGGGGAAGTCGTCTTTTTATCGCTCATTTTTTAATTATCAGTTGAAAGGTTTTTGGGATATCGTGAATTTTTCTAAGTTTTTACTTGTATGTGCTCTCACTGCTGGCCTGTCTGTTGCCGGGCTTTCCCCTGCTCAAGCTGATGACAAACTCGTCGGCGAGGCTTTAAAGTATTTCAACGCCAAAAATTACACCAAAGCCAACACCCTGATCGATCAGCACTTGGCTAAAAATCCCAAAGATGCCAACGCTCAGTACGCTAAGGCCATGATCTTATATCGTATGGGCCATTATATAAAAGCTCTGCAGCGCTTAGAAATAGTACTGAAGCTGTCTCCAAAGAACCACAATGCAGCTACAGCTTATGCTCGAATCAACCAGCAAGCCGTCTACCACCTCAATCAAGGCAAAAACGAAGATGCTATTGCTTTGGCCAATCACAGTGTAGACATTATGCCTAAATGGAACTCCATGGAATTTCGCGTTGCTCAAGCTGGTTGTTATTTTGCCAAAGGTACAGCTTACTTTGAGCGTTGGTGCCTGAGCAATGATCCAGAAGATTCACGTATAGCTATGGAAAGTTGGGAGAAGACTCGCGATCTCGATCCTACTTCAGCTACTCAGCAATTAGTTAATGGTATCAATTCCTTTGTCAGTGGCAATTACACTTTAGCCAAGAAATACTTCGACGAAGGCTTAACTGTACGCAAAGAAAACAAATATTTGCAACTTTGGGACGCTTTTGCCAATGCTTCCGTAGGCGAAACTAACCGTGCGGTAGCTCAGCTTAACGACTTAGCTTCCCTCTTTAGACGCAACCCTGTTTTGCATCTTTATAAAGGTGATATTGCCAAACAAACGGGTGACTTTGATACTTCTCGCCAAGAATACACCATTGCTAAAGATTTGCGTCCTACCGACCATCGCATTCCTGTAGCTTTGCGTACTCTCTATTTATGTGCCAACCAAGTCAACGACGGCTTAACCGCTTACGACGAACAAATAAGCCAAGCTCCCGACAACTTCAATCCTTATTATCAGAAGGCTTGCTTGCTCAAAGAGGCTGGCTACTTCGATGAAGCTCTCGGCGCTTACAATACCATAGCCTCTTCGTCTAATTTCACTCCCGTACAAGTGGCTTCAGCGAAAGTCGGCATGGCTCTAATCCATTTTGAACGCGGTGACAGCAAAAAGGCTATGGCTTGTGTCACTCCAGAAGATTTGCAAACTTTGAGAAGTTCCAATAGCCCCATGAGTTTGCTTTATGCAGCCTACGCCGAGAGCCAGAGCGCTTTACGCGAAAAAGCTTGCCGTGAAGCTTTGCTTTACTCCGGCCCGGACGCCATGTTTGTGCAACGCTGTGCCTTCAATTCTTTAGCTGAAATTGAAGCTTCCCGCAAGCAATACGCTAAAGCTATGGAATGTTTATACCAAGCTTGGAGACGCACAGCTTCTATATCTTCTCAGTGCACCGCTATGCGCGATCAGTTCGAAAGCTATAAAGCTGATACGCGCAAACAACTCCAAGCAGAAATGCGCAAATTAGAAAAGGGCAAACGTCCTGACAAAGAAGAAGCTTTGCAAAAAGTGAATGCCAATTTGGAGGCTTTAAACACCTTAGATCTGGGCGAAGCAGGCACTATGTTCTTCCAAATTCAGGGTTCCTCTGTAGGCACCAATGCTACTTTGGTTCCAAAGTCATTAACTGGCAACATGGGAGCCATCACTTCCGATAGCTTGAAGTCTTCTTCTTGGGTAAATATCACTCCTGACTGGCAATAATTCTTAGCTCAATGATTTTTTGAAGCTAAAATAAAGAAAGGCTGCCCGATACCACCGAGCAGCCTTTTTTGTTTAGCGAAAATGGCTAATAGTCTTCAAAGGTACAACCTAAGCTATTAACGAAGCTTCCCAAAGTATCGGGATATGTGAAATTTGTTCTGATTTTTTGCGCAGCAGACTACAATACGGAGAAAGAAAATTGCCTGAGATTCCTGCTTCCTTACAACAAATAATAAAAATATGTGAAAAAATATCCATCGGTGAAGCTGAACCAGGAGCTTTAAATGGATTATTTGTCAAAGCCAGACAGGTAATTGCCTTCGAACGTACAGGTTTGGAACGCTTTACTTGGGATGCCATTTGGACTGACAAATTTCAAAGTCTGGTCAATAAACTTCAAGCAGAATTGGAAGCGCACGAAAAGGCTTTACAAGACTTAGAAAATTCCTTAAGCGATGCAGAACCTTTTGCTATCGAAAAAGCGGGGCGCGACTTAAAATACAGCGCCGAAGCTGTAGCTACTCTGTGGGATGAGCTCAATGCGGAAGTGGGAGAGCAAATGGTCATGTCTCCCTACCCAGTTTACGACCACTTACTTAAAGTTGGCCAAAATATTTTACAAGGCCACGTTGATCCTTCTGTGCTGACGGCTTTCTTCACTCCAGCAGCCGATTTTACTATCCGACTTCGCGCAGCAGTCAAGCGTTTTGTCTTATTTTACGGCGAATCTTCCCTTTCAGAATGTGCCCAAAAAGTTATAACTAACGTCGAAGCTGGTATGGGTGCTTTGGATAAATTTTTACAAAGTGGCCAAACTAAAGCTTTAGATGATGCTTTGCACCTTTTGGTAACTACTACGGTCACTATGTATACAGTTATGAGCGACATGGGACAGTGGGCAGCAGCTGAAAAGAAATATGCCCGCCATCCCTTAGTCGAAGAGCTCTATCGTGCCAGAGAAGCAAAATTGCAAGGAGAAGATCTCTCTTACCTCTGGCAAGCTATTAAACATGCCTTAAAATTAGAGCTTACTCAAGTACAAACTTTGCTCAATCATCCCCTGGCTTCTCTTTGTGACGTTCATAGTCAAGCTCTTAAAGCGGGCATGGCCCGCGTTATGTATATAGTTCAAGAGGGCGAAAAAAAGAGCTTGGACGAATTAAACTTGCCAGAATTTGATATTATGTTGCTTAATTTAGATCGTTTAATTCACAACGATTTAACCCATATAAATATCGAATGTCGCTTAGTGTCTGGAGCTCCCAATTTTGAAGAATTATTAGTGACAGTCGGTTTGGCTATGGATGGTAAGATCGAGCCTGAAGCCTTCAAAATTATTCTCCAAGACACTTTAGAAAGAATTGAAGAGACCCAAAATAACCTTGATGGCGCTTTGGAGCAGCTTAGTGCAGAAGATTTAGAGCTTTTGGCTCACTGCTTAGATTGCCAAGCTCTGGGGTGCCGCGAACTGGCTTCCTGGTGCGAAACTGGTGACAAGCAATTGCTTAAAAACGGTTGGCGGCGTATTAGTGCCAGTTTACCATCTACCAAACGCATTTGTGCTCAAATGAAAAAAAGCTTAGGGTTAAACGACAATTCTTCTAAAAAGCTCACTTGCATGCGCTGCGGCCAACAGAATCCCGCTTCAGCTCGTTACTGTTCCAAATGTTCAGCCGTACTTATGCAATTAGTGCAAGCACCTCCAATGGAATATACCGATTTAGAAACTGGCCTCAGCGATAGCAACTTTGAACATCCCTTGCCAGGCAACATCTTGAAGCTGGAACAATTGGTACGCTCAGTAGAAAGCGGTCAAGCTTACACTCAAGAAGCTGCCGAAGTGTTGGACAAGCTGTTAAGCAGCGCTTATGCCTATCGCAAACTATATATCAACAGAGTACGCCCGGCCTTAGAAAGAGAACAAATTGATCCTTCTATAGCCGAACGTTTCGAAATAGGTATGAGTTCCTATATTGATGGTTTAGAAATATGCCGCAACTTTGTAGAAGATCCGCAAATTGATTATTTATATAACGGTCTAGATCAAGCTTCGGCAGCAGCTTTGGAATTGAATGAATTGCAAACAGAATTGGCCGATTACTTCTAATTGGCTAAGATGAAATTGATAGAGAAAGAACCCTGTCCGAACTCCCATAAACAACTGTTTAGCTTGGTAGACATCTTGCTTTATGCTCGCGGCAGGGTTTTTATTTATCTTCAATTCCAACATAATGCAAACTAACCGCTAATACTTCTATGTTAGAATAATTGTAGAGTCTTATGCCATTTTTCAGACTCAGTTAGCTTCAGCAAAGAGCAGGAAATACTAAAACTTATGCGTTGGTCATTTAAATTAGCAAAACTGTGGGGTATTGATATATATGTTCACTACACCTTTATGCTGTTGCTAATCTGGATATTTTTCTCTCGCGGAGCCAAAAACGATTGGACTACCAGCTTAATCAGCGTATTTTTCACCCTAATCGTTTTTGGAGTCGTAACTTTGCACGAGTATGGCCATGCTTTGACCGCCAGACATTTCGGAATTGCCACCAGAGACATAACTTTATGGCCTTTTGGCGGCGTAGCAACTTTGCAAGGTTTACCTCAGACACCACGCCAGGAAGTTTTAGTGGCTTTAGCTGGCCCAGCCGTCAATTTTGTCCTGGCTCTGGCAACTTATCTTTTCACAGATTTTATCTTTATCCCTCATTTAGCGGCCAATTTTATTCCCATAGTACAAGTATATGGAGTAGAAGTTCTCTACTGGTTCATGTGGAGTAATATTGTTTTAATGGCCTTTAATTTAATTCCAGCTTTCCCCATGGACGGCGGTCGTGTATTGCGCGGTTTCTTGTCCAAAAAGTACGATTTTCTTACGGCCACTGATAAAGCGGTTAGCATTGGTAGAGCTTGTGCCATAATTATGGCTATATACGGTGCCGGTTACAACCATATGCTGATTATCATTGCCATTTTTATCTGGTGGAGTGGTACTCAAGAGCTCAATCAAGCGATCATGCTTGAACGTATGCGTCGAGTAAAAGAAGGTACAGCCAGCCTCGCCGATCTTTTTGGTTTAGGTTTAGGCACTATGGGAAATGTAATGAGTCATATCCTCGGCATGAGCGGTTTCAATCCCAATAGTCAGATAAACTTTGGCGAAGCACAAACTTCTCCCTATAATACAGAGCGCAGAGCAAACGACGCACCTGAATACATTATTTCCGAAGGATCTGTGCGTAATAGTCAGCGTCCAAATTTCCCTGGCGAAGGTAAAATTATTGACGCCGAGTTTATTTCCGATGGCGATGACGATTCTTCGTCTGAGTCAAAAACATCCTCTACAAATAACGATGGCCTCAGAATTGTTGATATAAAGTAGGCTTAAAAAAGGAACCATATGTTGACTATTCCCCAAAGAGCTGCTTTTGTCGGTGCCAAACTCGATGAGCTTTTTCCCAACCCCAAGCCAAGCCTTATTTTTTACAGCCCCTTTACTTTGTTGGTAGCAGTTATGCTTTCGGCTCAATGTACCGATGAAAGAGTAAATAAAGCTACCGCTAGTTTGTTTGCCGTAGCCGATACGCCTGAAAAAATGGACAAACTCAGTCAAGAAGAGATTTACCAGCATATTTACGGCTTAGGCTTGGCCAAAAACAAAGCCAAATACTTAAAAACTATGTGCCGCCAGCTTTTGGAGAATTTTTCCGGAGAAGTGCCCCAAGATTTTAAAAGTTTGGAAAGTCTCTCTGGAGTGGGCCATAAGACAGCTTCAGTAGTAAGGTTGCAAGCTTTCAATTTGCCAGCTTTTCCTGTAGATACACATATTTTTCGCTTAGCTAGGCGTTGGGGACTTTCTCAGGGCCAAACTCCCAAGCAAGTTGAAGCAGATCTTAAAAAACTATTTCCCCCCGAAGAATGGGGAAAACGCCATCTTCAATTTATCGATTGCGGCCGAACTTATTGCAAAGCCTTAGGTCACAATAGCGCCGAGTGTCCGCTTTGTTCCAAACTTAGCTCAAGTACCACTACTGTTTCCTAATTATTTTCTAGGCAGGAAGAGCAAGCTCAATTTGGCAAATATCCACCTATGAATATTTGCGATCTCCGAGCCACTGAGCTGGCCCAACTTATCAAAGACAAGAAGTTATCCCCCGTAGAAGTCACCAAGGCTTACCTTGAGCGCATAGATGAACTCAATTCTAAAGTAAATGCTTTCATCACTTTAGATAGTGAAGGAGCTCTAGAGCAAGCTCGCCGTGCTGAAAAAGAAGAGGCAGTAGGCCCTTTGCATGGCGTTCCTGTGGCCATAAAAGATCTTTCTTACACAAAAGGAATGCGCACTACTTGCGGTTCCCTTACTTTGAAAGACAACATACCCGACTTCGACTCCATTTCTGTTACTCGCATTCGCCAAGCCGGAGCTATCATTCTGGGCAAAACTAACACTCCCGAATTTGGCTACAAAGGAATAACTAACAATAGAGTCTTTGGCCCAACTCTCAATCCTTGGAATTTAGAACGCCATGCTGGCGGGTCTAGCGGCGGTTCAGCCAGCGCAGTAGCTGCCAATTTAGTGCCCATTGCCGAAGGTACCGATGGAGCCGGCTCCATTCGCATTCCAGCCTCTTTCTGCGGTGTAGTTGGCTTTAAGCCCAGCTTTGCTATGGTTCCGCGCTACCCTATTCCCGATTTGTATTACACTTTAAGCCATACTGGCCCAATAGCTCGTCATGTCGATGAAGCAGCACTTCTCTTTGAAGTGTTGGCTGGAGCTAGCTCTCACGACAACTTGAGTATGAGCCCTTACGATTGGCCTAAGTCAGCTATGGACAAATTAAATATAGCTTACAGTCCCAATTTAAACTATGCGCCCGTAGAAGAAGAAGTAGCTAAAATTGTCAGCCAAGCAGCTCAAAAATTTACTGAGCTTGGTTATACAATCAGCGAAGAAAACCCGCCTATCGAAGAAGATCCAGAGCCTTTGGAACTTAATATTTGGAACACGGTCTACGCTTCCCGCTATGCTCCTTTAAGCGAAGAGACCAAGGCTTTGCTCACTCCTGAAATGGTCGATATTATCGAAGAAGGCATGAAGTTGCCTGCTTACATGTATAGTAAGGACTCCATTAAGCGAACCAAGCTTTATTATACTATGGACAAGTTCTTTGAGCGCTACGACTTAATGATTACACCGACTATGCCGGTAGAAGCGTTTGATAGTAAATTGGAACGCCCCGAAAGCGTCAACGGTCGCAAGATCTCCACTTTATTCGGTTGGACTCCTTTTACTTACCCATTTAACTTAACCGGTCAACCTGCTATTACCGTTCCTGCTGGCTTAAGCTCCGACGGTTTGCCTATTGGCTTACAAATTGTCGGTCCTCGTGGCAGCGATCGTTTCGTCTTGGAAGTTGCCAAACGCTTCGAAGAGCTGGCTCCTTTCCCAGAATTAAAATTTGCCTAGCCAAACTTAAGGAGCTTCACAATATGTCAGTAAATATTATTACCAAAACAGTAGGGGCTTTTGGCACCAATTGTTATTTGGTGTATGACGATCATAATGTCGGCGTCATTATCGATCCCGGCGACGACGCTCTTGAGCTAGAGCGCACTATTAAAGCTTATGGGCTAGACATTAAAGCTATTTTGCTTACTCATGGCCATTGTGACCATCTTATTGGAGCAGCCCAACTGGAAAAAGATTTACATTTGCCTCTTTACGTAAATAGTCAAGACGTAAAAGCGGTCAACAGATGTAAAAGCGACGCTTTAGAATTGGGCTTAGTTTGTAAGGAGGTTCCTCAAGTTACAGGGACTTTAGAAGATGGCCAAATTTTTAAAGCTGGAGATCTGGAATTTAAAGTGCTCCATACTCCAGGCCATACTCCAGGTGGTCAAGTCTTAGTTTGCGGCCAGCACGCTTTTTGTGGCGATACCATCTTCCATGGTTCGATTGGACGTACCGACTTTCACGACGGAGATCACGCGGCCTTAATAAACTCTATTAAAAACAAGGTTTATACTTTGCCAGACGATACAATTCTCTATCCTGGTCACGGTTCGCAAAGTAGCGTAGGCTATGAGAAAAGGCATAACCCTTTTGTCAGAGCCTAGCCAACTAAATTGAAAGCATAAAAAAAAATAACGGCCGCCACAAAAGCGACCGTTATTTTTTTAATAAACACCGCAAGCTGACAACTCGACGCCTTTGTGTCAGCTCACAGCCAGTTGTTTTTACCCACTACTGCTTCTTCAGAACAATAGTAGCACCCGCAGGGAGGAAAATTCCATTTCCAGAGCTTACAGTACCGCCACCATTGCCAGTACCGGTGCCACCATAGCAGCGAGCGTTGGTATTAAACACTTCTTTCCACTGACCAGGAGGCAACTCCATACGATAGCCAGAGCGATCAGTATTGGCGAAGTTGGAAACTACCACAAACTCATCAGATCCGCCATTGTCGCGTTTCCAAGCCAGCACTTTGTCGTCGTTGTGAGTATAAACTCGGCTAGTATTACCAGTAGCATTGAAAGCGGAAGAAGTACGACGTAAAGCGACCAAATCGCGAGTCAAGGCGAATTGTCCAACCTGATTGGCCAGATCTTCAGCATCTTTCCTCTGCTCAGGATTCATCTCACAATAGCGATCGAACAGCTTTTGCTCGTCAGCACTCATACGAGAGCGCTCTACTTCTCGAGAAGAATTGTCCATAGCAGCGCACTTAGCAAAGTGATCCAACTTGTCGGGAGTGACAGGGAACTTGATCCAGCTCATATCGGCTCCCCAAGTGGAAGTTAAACCGTGCTTAAAGTCGTTATTGGCCAAGAATTCTTCACCTTGGAAGAGCATAGGCACACCAGGGCCGGTTAAAGTGATAGCCGAAGCGGTACGAGCGATAGCGCGAGGGAAAGGCTGTTTGACAGCTTCGTCATCTTTGGAAGCTGCTGCACCGCGATGGATCCAGTTACCAGTATTACCTACTTCATCGTGGCTGTGAGAGTAAGTGACAGCACGACTCCAATCAGTTACGCCTACGTGGCAAGTGATAGCTTCCATTAAGCGATCGGCGCTACCGACGCCCTGGGCCATTTCCAATAAGTCATCATGGAAGCGATCGTTCCATACACCGCTAAAGCCCATGCCCTTCTTTTCCCAACTGCCCTGACCGGATCCCTGAGTTTCAGACTTATCCATATCGGCGGCTACTAACCAGCTGCCACTAAAGTCTTCGGCTACTGTGTATACGTCAGGTTTAATCAAACGCAAAGAGCGGTTAATCTGACGCAAGGTATTCATACCCTCAATTTGCTCAGCGGAATTGCCTGTAGAGTGCAAAACTTGAGTAAAGTCGAAGCGGATACCATCGAAGCCAAACTCAGCAACTTGCTGTACAGCGTTGTCAGAATAGAAATCTTTGACGCTCTGGTTGGCGAAATTGGGCTTGGCGCCCCAAGGAGTGCAAGACTCGCCTTGCTGCCACCAATTGAAGAAGGAACGCTTGCCACCGTCGATACGCCCTAAAGGATCGTCGGCATCTGGCTTACCAGAAGTGTGGTTGTAAACCACGTCGGCCATAACATTGAAACCGCGTTTGTGGCTCTCATCTACAAAGAGCTTCATAGCGTCAGTACCAGAGATCCATACACTCTTGGCGCCGGGCTGTTCGTCATCGGTAATGAGCTTGCGATCTAAAGCTTCCTGGCGATCCATTTCAAAACCATAGCTAGCCGCGCCGGCATAGTAATAGTCGGGAGTGTAGCCCCAGTCACGCTTGGCCCCAAACTCGTTAGTCGGCATAAGCTCGATAGTATCAATGCCTAAAGAAGCAAAGTAATCGAGGTTGTTGATCATGTCTTCAAAGGTAGCCGGAACAGCATTATCCTTGGAGCTCATGAATGAACCGACGTGGGCTTCGTAAATTACGAAGTTGTTGTGATTGGTCTGACGTCTGGGAACGTTATCGTATTGGAATTCAAAGCTAGACTCACGAATTAAAGATTTGCGAGCAGATCCGGGCTTGGGTTGGATAACGTTTGTGTAAGGATCATTGAAAGGAGTAGCTATACGCTCTTGATTGCTGAGTTTGCCATCTCCATTGACATCACCGACCAACTTGCCGTCTTCTACAACTTGGTATTCGTATTGCATACCGATCAGTTTGGGGAAATTGTTAACAGCGGTCACCCAAGCTGTGCCGGCGCCAGGGCTATCTACGCGATTCATATCGATAGAGCCGTCTTCGTTAACACTATTGATCCAAGAGTATTTGTCGATAGGCTCAGTCTGATCTAATTTCCAATTGCGCAATACGTCTACGTCATGTTTATCGGCAGGTGAAGCTTGATCGTAGGGAATGCGCTCAGGTTTGCCCAAACGATCTAACAACTCTTGTTTGTTGAGTTGCTTGCCATTTTCATCACGCAAAACTAAACGCACACTGTCGGCATTGGGGTGAGAATCGACTGTAAAACGTCCCCATTGAGGATCGTCGGCATAGTTGGGGCCGCCTTTACCGCTATCATCGTACCAACCGACTTCGAAGCCCATAACGGGATCGACAAAGATACGCTCTAAGCCGCGCTGCTCACCTTGCAAATAACGAGCGTGGGGATCTGAATAGCGAACTTCTCCGCCCCAGCTGTTTTTTAAGACTTCGCCCTTTTCATTTAAAGCGGCATACTGGTAAGTTTTACCTTTGAGCTTACTCCAACCGTCGTTTTGAGTGAGCGTCCAAACGCCATTTTGCTCGTTTTTTTCCATGGGCAAGCGTTCTTCAATTTCGCCGGTCTGGGGGTTGCTTATTTCTACATAAAGCTTGTAATCGGCCAAATCACCTTTGCCCATTTCCGGAGACCAAGTCTGGAAACGAACGCCGTCTTCACCCTCTTTGTGGACGCCGAAAAGGTGCGTTTGCACTGGAGCGTAAGTCTGGACAGGATAATCTTCTAAATTGAAGTTGGGGTTGGTTTCGCTCATAACTAACCACTGAGCATTTTGCACTTTACCATCTTTGCCGGTAACATCGCCAACAACGCCCCAACTAAATTGCTGATTTTGGCCAGTTTTAAGATCTACGGCCGCAGTAAAAATACCGTCTCCGGCCACGGCATCGCCATTTTTGCCGTCGTCGCGCATAGGAATAATCTTGTCGCCATTCCAGTGCTGATCATATAAACCGGTCTGATCGTTGAAAGATCCCTTCAAACCGATATTGCTAAGATCGACTTGCGGACAGCCGCGGCTGTCAAATTGGAAAAGGACTTGCTTTTTGTCGGTGCCTTCAGGCTGTACGGAAGCGTTTTCGGCCTTTACTTGAGCCGTGGGCATTTTGGGAGCACCGGCAGCAACTTCTTTGCTATCGGTACTATTTAACGAAAAACTGTCTACGGGAACAGCCGAAGCGGACGCCTGAGGGGCAGTCTGCTTAGATGCAGCAACGCTATTATTTTGTGCCACGGAGCCGGCCCGGAATAAGTCGGAAGAGCGTTCTATATTTATATTCATCAATTCCTTACTCTTTTCTACGTAGGTGACGAAATTTTTTGTCCTAAACAACCTAACCCTAGAACTTTTGACGTTTTAGACTTCACCTTAGCCGAAACGACCGGGTAAACGCCCACTTCGTCGCCGATTGCCGCCGCCTCCGAACCGCAATTCCAAGACAACGAACAGATCGCCAAACCAACGAAAAAAGTCCTACCATTCATTATCTCAAATGTACAAAGTTTTTTATGTATAAACAAGCATATTTTTTATTTATTTTTACATTTTTTCCAAAAGCTCACTCCTTTGTAACAATCTGATTTTTTACTTTGGATGGTAGGTGCCCAGCTTCAAAAATTTCCGCAAAAAACAGCTAATAAGTATTTTTTTATAAAAAATGACAAAGGACAGGGGCTGACAGTATCAAAAAGGCACGATCGGTTATATAATTTTCTCAGAAACGGAATCTGGTCAAACAGTGCAAATAAGATCTTATAAAGGAGGGCAGTATATGTTAAAAAACAAGCGCGGCATAGTTCTGATTACCACGATGCTTACAGTCGTTTTAGTAATTATGCTGCTCAGCTCCGTAGTATATTCCAACTTAGGCAGCATGCGCCTAGCTTCCAATTTTTACGGCCGTGAAGAAGCTCTCATGGCTGCCCAATCTGGCGTAGAGTATGCCGTCACTTGTTTGCAAAGCGACATTACCTGGCGCGGCGATAAAACTGACAATGCTTTATCCGACTCAACTAAAGGCGTCAGTGTTCGCGAGCGTAACGGCAACGTCGTAGGCATGCTTACTACCGCCAACGGCAAAAAATCTTTTTTCCGTATAAAATTTAACTATGAAGATGGAGACAAAGGCTTTGATGGTATGGGGGATAGCTCCGATTCAGATCGCATACGTTCTCCTTACGTTTCTGTAAACAATCTTTACAACACCACCCCTACCAAAGTGTATACCGCCTCACAAGATGGCAAATTAAAGATCAAACACAATCAAGACAAATACGGTAAGGATCGTATTGAAGCCGACGGTGCTAGCAGCTTCGCTTTAGGTAAGTCTAGTTGCTATCTGGTAGTGGAAGGCTTTGCTGGCAACGGTGTGCGCGATCTTACTTTAGATAAAGCCTTTGCCTTGACACCCGAAGAAGCTGCTGGTCTTATACCTAGACGCATAGAGACTTATTTAACTTTATCTTCCGACACTCAATTTACCGATTCGGTAGCTTGCGCCGCCGGTGATTTAACTACAGATTCAGATTTAATACGCATAAGCAACGCTAAAGGTGGTAGCTCTCCTAAGATGCGCAGCTTGCACAACTTGAAAGTTACTAGCGGCACGATCGATTTTGATAATGGCCAGTTGTATTACGGAAGTGGCTACACTTATAGCATCAATGGAAAAACTATTGGTGAAGATAGCAAATATACTGCCCAGCAAAGTAGCGACACAAGTAGTTTTACTCGCCTGGAATGGGATGACATTACTAAAGCCAATTCCGAAGGACAAGAGTGCGTCAAAATAGAGGCGGGTACCTACGTTTGGAGCAAAGACCCCAAGACTAATAAAAATATTCTCAGACGTTATGTGGGCAACTATCCCCCTGGCACAGAAATTCCCTCTGGAACAAAGTGTTCGGAAGTTTCTAGCTTACCAGGCATGACTATAGATGCCGACAGTTTGACTATGAAGATCGACTCCAACCTCTTGGTGGCTTCCAACGGTAAAGCCTCATCTTTAATTATACGCTACGACAAAGAAGGCGAAACGGCCACTTCTAGGCCAGTAGTAGCTTTCTTAAAAAATGAAGCTACCCAAACTTCCCCTATTTTAAGTTCCGACCACGATATCTATATTGAAGGTGCCACTTTAGGCGGCGGCTCTATTACTTCCAAAGAAAATATTTCCTTACAAGGTCCCAGCATCTTGGAATCAGATCCTGGCATAGGCGTTTCTATTTACGCCCAAGGCGACGTCAACTTATTGCCTATTGAAGGCGTAACTGAGCAAGTTAAACAAGCCGAATCGGAAAAGCTGACTGATACACCTAGTATTGGTGGAGATGACAACAAAAAGGGTAATTATGTTTTTAAAGACGAGCACCAGCGTTATGACAATTTAACGAATAACTTTTACCATGAAGTAGAGAGCTATGTCAAAGAGGCGCTAGGTAATATTGTGGATTTGGAAACTAAAAGACGCCCATTTGAAAATGGCTACTCTTCGCTTGAAAAAGTTTGCAAACTATACTGCAGCTATATGAAAGAAGCCGCCACTGATTTGAAAAACAGCGGAAGCTCCATTGATGGGATGAAGGTATATCCAGCTCAAGACACCATAATGAAGTGGTGTGTAGAAGAAAAAATGACCAATAATGAAAGAATTATAACCTGTGCCGCAGTGTCGAATGTATACCCAGATTATGATCCATGTCTCGACTATCTTACTAACGACGACAACTGGAAACTGACAGGTAACAACAGCAGTGATGACGAGAAAGAGACAGATGTAGATCTGTCTCCCGACAAAGTAAGCGACGTTCAAGACTACGTCGATAAAGATCTGGCTAGTGATAATTTCCGCGATAATAAAGAGGCCCAGTTGGCCGATTTAAAAGCGCGTTATGGCAAAATCAAGTATTGTGACCAGGATATTTCCGGTGTTATTTATGCTTGGGGCAATATCAATGCCGATATAGGTAAAAAAAGTACCCTCAACTTGACCGGCGCCATGGTAGCTTACGGAGGAAATCCTAAAGATAAGGAACCTGGCAAAAACAAGAAGGGGGTCATCAAGATCAACGCCGGTACTATCGGCATGACCTTAGATCCAGACTACATGAGCATTTTCCTTTCTGCTAACGCCAAGCGTAAAGTAAAACAAGTAATGTTCTCTAGCTTTTAGATCTAAATGTCTAAGCAATAAGGCCCGGGCGCTTAAGCGCCCGGGCCTTATTGCTTAGACTAATTTGTACTGTCCCTAAAAAATCTTTATTTTTTTATTTACCCCGCTAAACGGCAAAAAAATGTTACAACCATAGAACGAAATATTAATATTTGAGAACTTGAATATTTAACCTATACAAAGTTTAATAAAGTGGGTAGGTTTTGCACTTAGTTTGCGGCAACTTTCATTTTTTAGCTCCATTTCGGCTGAATTTATTTTGCTTAGGCAAGCATTCCGATCCTCATAGGGAGGTAAAAACTTATGCGCAATAAGTATAAGCAAGGTATCGTCCTCATCACAACCATGCTGACGGTCGTTTTGGTTATCATGTTGCTCAGCTCTGTAGTTTACTCCAATTTCGGTAATATGTGCCTTACCTCCAACTTCTACGGACGCGAAGAAGCAATTATGGCCGCCCAATCAGGCGTAGAATATGCTTTAACCAAGTTGCAAAACAATATAACTTGGCAAGGTGACGATAAAAATAATCAGTTGGCCTCGACAGCCAAAGGTGTAAAAATTGTTGAAAACAGCGGTAATGTTTGGGGCATGCTCATTACTCCCAACGGACGTCGCTCTTTCTTTCGTATAAAATTCAACTACGAAGACGGCCCCAAGGGCTTTGACAATATGGACAATACGTCCGACAAGAACTATATCATTCACTCGCCTTACGTTTCTGTCAATAACTTATACAACCGCGGAATGCGTACTGTTTATACCGCTCCTCTCAATGGAATTTTACGCACTCAAAAATATACAGACGAATACGGCAAGGAGTGCTTAAAAGCTGCAGGCAACGCTAAAAGTTACGAATTACCCAAGTCCACTTGTGCACTCATTGTAGAAGGTTTTTCTGGTGTCGGCGTACGAGATCTAGATTTAGCTAAAATGAACGAGTTGCAAAAGCATCTCGATTACTCCAAAGGGCTAGGCAGCAATATTATCGACAACGTCGTGGAAGTATATTTAACTTTCGATCCCCAAGCTGCTTGCACAAGTTCCGTACTGGGAGCGGGAGGCAAAATTTCGGCTAAAGCTTCCAATATCACTATAAAAAATGCTCAAGGGAGTAGCGCTCCCCGGCTGCGTAGTCTGAAAGATTTAAATCTCACTTATAAAAATATTACTTTTGACAATGGACAAGCTATAGTCAGCGGTAATTTCTATAAAAACGGTACCGAGACTAAAGCAGGTGCTGTCAGGGGTTCCAATTACAATGTTATAAAAGCCTCCGACAAAGATACTGGTGATATTGCCCAAATCAAATGGAACGATGTCACTAAAGCCGACTCCGAAGGACAAAAGTATACAACCATAAAAGGTGGCGTTTACGTTTGGCGCAAAAACGATCACAATAGCAACTATACTCTAACCCGCTACACTAAAAATCCATTTGACAAAAAGCACAGATTCCGTAGCAAAAAGAATAAAAGCGAAGAGGTAAATGGCTACGGTTCAGCTTTTCAAGTAAACAAAGCTAAAGCCACTATAATTATCAGTGAAAACATTAAAGTAGAAGATGGCCAATCGTTGACCATCATCTATGATGATAGTTGCAGTCAAGTTACTCGCCCAGTGGTGGCTTTTGTAAAAAATTCCCCTACTGACAGCGATCCTATTTTAAGCGCAGACGGCGATATTACTATAAAAGGCGCTACTTTAGGCAGCGGTTCCATTACCTCACAGAAGAGCATCTCTTTACAAGGCCCCAGTATTTTGGAATCAGATCCTGGAGTAGGAGTTTCTGTTTACGCTGAGCACAACGTCAACTTTCTTCCTATCGAAAGCGCCACTCAGGCCGTGCAAGAGCAAAATAAAAACGTCGATTTCAACGCCGGACACCAAGCCTATTATGGCTACGATACCGAGAATGAGGCTTTCTCTTCTGGAGTTGCCGAATTACTCAAACAAGCTAAAAAGAGTAGCAACGCCTCTTCTCTAACCAGTGAGGACGCGGAAAATTACTTAGAATATTATTTATATACAAATTATAAGCCTACGCCTCCTAGCTCCGAAAAGGTAGTTGCAATTGCTAAGCCAGATCTGAGCTCTACCCAAAATGCAGCCTTGCAAAAAGCCTTAGATAGCAGCAAAGCTATTTCCGGAAGTCCTATCGAAAATGCCATAAACCATTACCAAAACACAAGTAACTGGGCAACTTACTATCAAGCTTCTGCTGCCGCTTCTAATCCTACTGATAAAATCGTTGTCGATAGCAGAGCCGACATAAAAAAAGCTCAAACATTTCTCGATACTGAGGTAGTGAGCAACAACTTCCGCGACTATAAACAGCAGCAATTGAACAAATTGCTCACTCGTTACGGTAAGCTTCGCTACTCAGATCAAGATATTTCTGGCATGGTCTACGCTTGGGGTAATATCAACTTGTCTATTGGCCAAAATAGCGCCTTGAATCTTAGTGGAGCTATGGTCGCTTATGGACAAAATCCCGACAAAGGCGTTCCCAAAGGCGATAAAGATCACGGGAATATCACTATTGAAGCTAATACTATAGGCTTAACTTTAGATGCCAACTACCTGGATGCTTTTATAGCTTCCAATGCCCAAAGGAAATTAAAATACGCTATGTATTCTAGTTTTTAAAACAATCCTAGTAACAACCTCTATAAGTTGTACCAATTCCTTATAGCTGATAGCAAAATTCGGAGAGAGAATATGTTAGAAAGAAACAAGAAAGGCATAGTTCTAGTGACGACCATGCTTACTGTCGTCCTAGTAATGATGCTTTTAAGTTCAGTAGTTTATTCTAACCTAGGCAGCTTTCGCCTAACAACGAATTTTTACGATAAAGAAAATGCCCTTATGGCTGCCCAATCTGGCGCCCAATACGCTATAACTCGCCTACAAAGCGATATTCTCTGGAAAGCCAATCCTTCTACTCCATACACTTTTAAGACAAACGACTTCGAAGTCAAAGAAGAAGATGGCAACGTTTGGGGTATTTTATCCAGTGCTAATGGAAAAAAATCGGTCTTTTGCATAAAGTTTAATTGCGAAGATGGCCCTGGAGGCTTCGATAATATGAACGACAGTTCTAAAAAGATCGAATCTCCTTATATTTCCACTAACAATCTTTTCAGCAGCGTTCCTTGTATGGCTTATTCAGCCGATAAAAACGGATCTATCCAAGGCAAAACGGTCAACGAAAATGGCAAAGAAGTTTTTAAGCCCAATGCCGAC
Source organism: Candidatus Bruticola papionis (assembly GCA_002407045.1). Classification (GTDB taxonomy): domain Bacteria; phylum Vulcanimicrobiota; class Xenobia; order Xenobiales; family Xenobiaceae; genus Bruticola; species Bruticola papionis. Next base: position 50,279 of record DHKB01000048.1, read on the forward strand.
GCCAAGCAAGTTACTATTCCTAAAGCCACTTGCAATTTAATAGTGGAAGGATTTAGTGGACCAGCTGTGCGTGAGGCCAGCTTATCTGAGCCTATCGACCCGAAATCTTCCTGTGCACGACAAATTGTAGAAATTTACGTTTCTATAGATCCCAGTTCCTTAAATGTAGATTCAGCTATTAGCGCTTCAGGAAATATCGACGTTAAAACCGGCACCTTCAGATTAAGTAGTGGCGAAGGAAGCCAAGCTCCCAACATACGCTCTTTAGGCCATATTGCCTTAACAGGTCAAGTAAGCGCCGGAAACGGTACTGTTTACTTTAACGACGGCTTTACAGTAAATGGAGCCACAGAAACAGATATAAAACACGAAAAAAGCACTTCCGGAGAGAATTTCGCTAAAATTACTTGGGCTGACGTACCTAAAGCCACTAAAAGTGATACAAATTTACCCTCCGGAACTTACGTATGGGAAAAGAATCCCACAACCCAAGACATTGAGTTGCGCCATTATCCCACTATCATTTTTTATAATGGCAAACCGCTCCCCGACACCGGTTACCAAACTGTAAGTACAGGCAAATTTAAAGGCATGACCGTAGACAGTAAAAACTTAACGATCATGTTCGACCAAAATATGTATGTGCCAGGTGATTTGCTCATTCGTTCCAATATAAATGAATATGGCACCAGACCAATAGTTGGTTTCGTCAATAAAAACAAAGGCGACAACGGCACAACTATTTTAACAAGTAAAGGAAACATCACTATTTCCGGCGCAACTATGGGCAATGGAGCCATTACTTCCGAAGGCAATATCACCATGCAAGGCCCCAGCCTTTTGGAATCAGATCCTGGTGTAGGTGTTTCTATTTATTCTAAGGGAAACGTTACTATAGAACCAATCTATAATACTAGTGCCAGTATAGAAAATATAATACCCACTAACCATCCCGAGGGTAGCGGCCCTTACGATAATGTAGAAGTCGATCCCACTACCGGTGCAACTAGTGAAAAAACCCCATCTTCTCCTTCTAATTCCGATGATGATGACGACGATGATGATGATGATGAAATTATTATGAACGTTGATCCAGAATATGACAGAGCTTATTCTATGGGTTATGCAAGTTACGCAGACAATTATAGCAGCCAATATGGCAATTCACAATGTGGAAAATGCCAAGAAAACGGAGGTCGTGCCTATTGTAAAACTAAGGGCGTCTTTGACTTAACCAACAACGAAGGTTCTAGGATATTTAATGATTTGTATAAAGCTGGGTTTTACAAGCAAAATTTTAAGCAGTTTACAAATCTAAAAACTTTCAATCCCGGCTGTGATTGTCTTAATCACCAAAGTGACAGAACTGAGCATTGCTCTGGATGTAAATTCATTGATGCAGCCAAGCAAATTTATAAGCAAGGTCAGAAGGATGGTAAAAAGCATCGTAAGCATGACGACGACGATGATGACGACAACAATTCTAAGCCCTCTAAATCCGACGATAGCAAAGGCATGGCTTCAATTGACGATCCTGGGCTTAGTGATAAACTGATAGATGGCTCAAAACAAACGGACAATTATGAAAACTATAAGCGCGAACAATTAGACACTTTAATTGAGCGTTATGGCAATATCAAATACTCCGACCAAGAGATTGCTGGCGTTGTTTATGCTTGGAAGAATATCAATGTCAACATTGGCTCTGAGAGCCGTTTGAGTTTAACTGGTGCTATGGTAGCTTATGGACGCGAACCCAACAAAGATCAAAATGCTAGCAAAACTACCGATACTGGCAATATCAATTACAATGCCAAAAGTGTCGATTTGACTTTTGATCCTAACTATCTAAATAAATTACTCAACGCTTCAGCTCAAAGAAAGTTGCAAATAAAAATGTTTGCCAACTATTAAAATACAACACAAGCTCGAACGAGGCCGCCGTTTTTCGCAAACGGCGGCCTTTTTTATTATTTTTTAATGATTTTGTGTAGGAACTTTTAGCTGCAACTAAAAAGGCGCTCTTTAGAATATTTTCTTATTTATTCGGAGTTTTCGCCATTTTATAGTTTTTTTAGTTTCCTCAGGAGAAAGTAGATCATGGTCAGCAAACAAAGGAAAGGTATAGTGCTGATAACGACTATGCTCACAGTCGTTTTGGTTATTATGCTCTTAAGTTCGGTTGTATATTCCAATCTTGGCAGTTTAAGGCTTACTACCAATTTCTACGACAAAGAAACTGCCCTCATGGCTGCTCAGTCCGGCGCCCAATATGCTATCACCCGTCTACAAAACAATATTCTTTGGAAAGCTGATCCTACAACTGCTTACAAGCTGAAGACCAACAATTTTGAAGTAAAAGAAGAAGACGGCAATGTTTGGGGCATCTTAACCAGCACCAATGGCAAAAAATCTGTTTTCCGCATTAAATTTAATTGCGAAGACGGAGACGGTGGCTTGGACGGCATGAGAAATAGCGACCAAAAGATTGAGTCTCCTTATATTTCCACCAACAATTTGAGCAATAGTGTTCCTTGTTTAGCTTACCCAGCCGATAAAAATGGTGTAGTTAGGGGTAAAAACGTCAACAACGGGACAAAGACAGTATTCAAGCCAGATACGGGTGTAAATGCTATTACAGTGCCCAAGGCTACTTGCAATTTAATAGTAGAAGGTTTCAGCGGCCCAGCTGTGCGCCAAGCCACTTTAGACAAACCTTTCAACTCAACTTCTGGGTACGCCAGTCAAGTAGTCGAACTTTATATATCTATAGATCCTAACTCTTTAAAATCAGACGCTGTAGTTAGTGCTGCAGGCAATATTACTGCCGATGTAAATCAATTTGCTTTGCGCACTTCCGAAGGCAGCGGCGCTCCCAATATGCGTTCTTTGGGCAATATCGACTTAAATATAAGTCAAGGTTTAGGTATAAGCAACGATACTACAGTTTATTATGGCGACTATTTCAATGTAAACGGCAGCCATAACGACCAAATAAAATCCCAGCAAAGCGATTCTGGTAAAAACTTCACAGCCATCACTTGGAATGACGTCCCCAAAGCTTCTGAAAATGATAATCCCATTACTCCAGGTACTTATGTTTGGGTTCGCAATGGCAGCCAGAACGAATTGCGCCACTATGCCAACAAAATCTACTACTACGGCACCACACTTCCAGATTCTGGCTATGAAGTCATGAATAAAGGTAATAACAAGTTTTCTGTTAACAACGAAAACTTGACTATCATGTTTGATAAAAATACTTATGTAGGCGGCGATATACTTATTCGTTCTGACATAAATGAGTATGGTACGCGCCCTATCGTAGGTTTTGCCAATGAAAAGAAAGGCGACAACAAAACCACCATTTTGACCAGTACTGGCAATGTTATGATCTCCGGCGCTACTATTGGCAACGGTGCTATTACAGCTGCTGGCAATATAAATATACAAGGGCCCAGCATTTTGGAATCGGATCCCGGAGTAGGCGTCTCTATCTATGCCAAAGGCGACGTCAATTTGGAAACAATCTATAATACTACCGCCCATATGGAAGAAGTGCTGCCTACCGAAAATAAGGATACCCAAAAGCCTTACGATAACATAACCGTAGATCCCACTACCGGCTTAGTTGAAGAAAAAGAGACTATAACCCAAGTCCCTACCGGAAGCGAACTTGAAGATGCCACTCTCAGTGCCGCCAACGAAACCAGCGTCAATCTCCGAAATTCTTGTGATTTGTGCCGGAATGCCCATAGGATTTATTGTTGCAGTGGTTCGGATAAAAGCCAATGGGGCTTTGTCAATACGCCAGAAGCCATTGAATATTTACGCAATGTTTATGTCAAAGGTTTTAATGATACTGATCATAATAACGACGCCTTAAAGTATTACAAGCAGGTAGACACCAATGTTACTTTGTGCGGTTGTTTGTTCCATGACGGCGAAGAAATTAGGCCTCGTCCCCAAGAGCACAAAGACAGTTGTGAGTATTATAAAGACGTAAAGAAAATCTATAAACAAGCTCAAAAAGACGCTAAAAACAAGAAGAACTCCACCGATGAAGACAACGATATGACTACTGTTAAAGATCCAGACCTTAGCGACAAATTAGTAGCTTCCGACCAACAAACTACCAACTACGAAAACTATAAAAGAGATCAACTTACTGAGCTGATAGGCCGCTATAATGGCATAAATTATTCAGACCAAGAAATTGCTGGTGTTATTTATGCTTGCGGTAATATCAATGTCAATATTGGCAAAGATAGTCGCTTAAATTTGACCGGTTCTATGGTAGCTTATGGTAAAGATCCGCAAAAAGATGGTGAAGCTACAAAATCCAATGGCAAAGGCAACATTTACTATAAAGCTAAAAGTGTAGAAATGACCTTCGATCCCAACTACATCAATAAACTCTTAGAGGTAGCTGCTCAGCGCAAAGTTAAAATCAAGATGTTTGCCAACTACTAGTTGCTTTGCTCACGGTATTGAAGTAAAAGGCCGTCACTTCCTAAAAAGGAATGGCGGCCTTTACTTTTTAGCCATAAATTTGCTTCAATATCGATATGTGCAATAGAATCCGCATTTTACAAGCTCAAATGAAAACAACTCCCCTACCCGACGAAGCTATTGCCGAAGTGCAAGAAATTTGTCACCAAGCTCAAAGCCAAAGAGTCAATCTTGTATCTTTACCAGAGATGTTTTGCTGTCCTTATAAAACCGAAAGCTTCCCTCTTTATGCTGAACCGGAAGGAGGACAAATTTTTTCGGCTTGCGCTACCATAGCTAAAAAATACAAGTTATATTTGGCTGCCGGTTCTATGGCAGAACGAGACGGGCAAGGCCATATTTACAACACAGCTTATGTTTTTAATCCCCAAGGCGAGCTGGTTGCCAAACATAGAAAAATTCATCTTTTCGACATAGATATAAAAAATGGACAAACTTTCAAAGAATCTAATACTTTAAGTCCTGGACAAAATATAACCGTATTTCCAACTGAATTTGGCCCCATTGGCCTATGCATTTGTTACGATTTTCGTTTTCCTGAATTGGGTCGCTTGATGGCTTTGCAAGGAGCACAAATTGTATTAGTGCCAGCCGCTTTCAATTTAACTACAGGCCCTTTACATTGGGAGCTCACCTTTAGAAGTCAAGCTGTCTTTAACCAATTTTTTGCTTTAGGTACAGCTCCAGCTCGAGACCTTTCAGCTTCATACCACTCCTGGGGACACACTATTGCCGTAGACCCTTGGGGACAAATTTTAGCAGAATTAAATGAAAAAGAAGGTCAACAGATAGTCGACTTAGACTTAAATCGAGTAAAAGAAGTACGCCAGCAACTTCCCTTATTACAGCATAGGCGCACCGATCTCTACTCCCTGACGCTCAATAAGCTAAATTAAATGCCTGCACTGATTGCTAAATTATGGCGTATCCCTTATTTTGCATAGCTTACTAAGCCTCAGGCCTCTTTAAGACAGACTTGTGGGGCAGGTTTGCAGCTTGAGAAGTGCGAATTTTTTTCACTTTCACGCGGAGTGTTGCAAAATAGGTTAAGCTAGCAAAAGAAACTATTAGATAGGACTCTGCAAAAGATCATATACGCAGAGAGGTGGCTCTATTGTCCGAAGAAAAATCAACAAATGCGGCAACTTCCTCCGCCGACTTGGCTAAGCCGTCAGCGGAAACGGAAAGCGCAACAGCAAAAACCGAAGTAAAAAATTCTCAACAGCCCAAAGGTTTATATTGGCTCTTCGGTGCCGAAGCTTGGGAGCGTTTCAGCTATTATGGCATGCGCGCCATTTTGGTATTGTACTTGGTTAGTCAGTTGCAATATGACCGCAAAGACGCCTTAGCTCTCTATGGCATCTATACAGGTTTGGTTTACCTAACTCCCCTTATCGGAGGCTATCTTTCCGACCGCTTCTTGGGAGCTCGCAAAGCCGTAATTATCGGCGGTTGCACTATGGCCATAGGTGAGTTATTGCTCTCTCACCCTACATTTCTTTATCCTGCTCTCACCCTTTTAATTTTAGGTAACGGCTTCTTTAAACCGAATATTTCTAATATTGTTGGCGGTCTCTACGAAGAAAACGATCCTCGTCGAGACGGTGGTTTCACCATATTTTATATGGGCATCAATTTGGGTGCCTTCTTCTCACCACTCATTTGCGGAAGTTTAGGCCAAACGTTCGGCTGGTCTTGGGGCTTTATAGCCGCTGGTATCGGTATGATCATTGGCCAGATTATTTTCAACTTAGGCCAAAGCCGCTTTAACGGCGCTGGCATGCCTCCTGAATTCAAAGGTCCCATCGAAGACGCTCACCTTCACACCAAAGACTACTTTGAAGTGGTTTACTGGATTCTCGGCATTGTCGGCATTACGGCTGCTGCTTGCGCTCTCTGGTCTTTCACCAAAACAGAATCTTTCAGCCTCACCTCTTCTCCCTTGCCCGTAGCTGTTGGTATTGGCATTTTAGTGACTGTAGGAATTAGCTACCTCTTCACCCATAAGCATGCTGACGACTCTAAAGAGCAAAAAGAAGACGAAAAAGATTCCAAGCTTACCATAGAAGAGATACACAGATTGTGCGTAATCGTCATTATCACCATGTTTGTGGCCTTCTTCTGGTTAGGATTCGAGCAAGCTGGCGGTACGCTTACTTTATTCGCTGAAGAACAAACTCAACGAGTAGTCAATTGCTTAGGCAAAGTCTTCACCATCCCCGCTTCTTGGTTCCAATCTATCAACCCCTTCATTATTTGCACCTTCGCCCCGCTCTTCTCTATGATGTGGTACAAGTGGGACAACTCTAAATATGCAATTTCCATACCGGCCAAGATCGGTTTGGGTATGATCATTTTGGGTTTGGGCTTTATCGTAATGTTTATGGGCAGCAGCTTGGCTGCAGACGGCACAAAAGTAAGCCCCATGTGGCTGGTCAGTGTTTACTTCTTGCACACCATGGGTGAACTTTGCCTCTCTCCAGTGGGCTTATCTATGGTTTCTAAGCTGTCTCCTCATCGTTTAATGTCCATTATGATGGGCTTCTGGTTCCTCTCTTCAGCTGCCGCCAACTACTTCGCCGGCATTTTAGAAGCAACCTTACATGCCTATCAAATTAACATGTGGTTCTTCCTGATTTGCTCTTCTATCGGCTCCGGTATTTTGGTGCTGATGTTGACTCCTCTGTTGAAGAAATGGATGCATGGTAAAGTTTAGTCAAACTATAAGCTACTAAAAAAATGGACTTTCAATTGTGAAAGTCCATTTTTTTATCTATTAAGCGGCCACATTTACTTTAGCTAAATCGCTATTCTCAATGCGTCCAGCCAACCAAGCAAAAAAGGTAGAAATCACCGCAGCCATTATAAAAACTGCTGAAACAGAATGAGCAATATTACCTAAGCCAACCAAAGGCGAAACTAAACCTCCAACAATAAAACCTAAAGCTCCAAAGACTGCCGAACCAGCACCAGCTTGGTCACGAACCTCATTCATAGCTAAAGCGGTAGCAGCCGTAAAGGTCATGCCCATAGCAAAACAGAGAGCTGTTACAATTATTTCATATACAATTAAAGAAGAGCCCCAATTTAAAGCTAAAGCAGCAGCTACAGCACCAAGCAGCATGCCAACGCAACTATAAGAGATACATTTTTCCTGTTTTTCAAATTTGGCCGATACAGCGGCTCCCACAGCAATAGCAATAGAGTTAATAGCAAAATATAAGCTAAAAACAAAAGCGCTTTTGTGGTGCAAATTTTGAATTAAAAATGGTGAGGAAGCAATATTACCAAAAAGTATGCCTTGGGCAGCGGCCATTTGCAAAACATAACTTATAAAACGTTTTTTTCTGATAACTGCCCCAAACATCTTCAAAATAGACGCCCATTCTTCCTGAGAGCGCCTACTTTCTTCGAGAGTTTCTTTATAGCATAAGCACATAAAACCTATAATTAAACCAAGTGCTAATAAAATAGTAAAAATACCACGCCAACCGATATAGTCACAAAAAACTCCACCTATAATAGGAGCAGCAACAGGAGCTATACCATTGATAGCTCCCACAATAGCCAAAGCCTTGGCCAACTCACAACCGGAGAATTTATCAGCAGCAATAGAGCGAGCAATAACAATGCCACCAGCACCAGCAACACCTTGTAAAAAGCGCATTCCCAAAAAGAATTCAATATTGGGGGAAAAGATACAAGCCAACGTTGAAGCAACAAATATGGCCATGGAAATAAGTAAAGGGTGACGGCGGCCAATTTTATCGCTTAAAGGGCCAAAGCCAAGTTGCCCAAGAGCTAGACCCAACATAGAGAAAGTCAATCCCAGCTGAACTTGGGACATGCTAGTGGAAAAATATTCAGTCATAGAGGGCAAAGTGGGCAAGTACATATCGGTAACAAAAGGCCCAAAGGCAGTCAAGACGCCCATAAATAAAAGCAAAAAGGCTCTGGAATTATCTTTCATGAAAAACCTCAAATACACAAAAAAAGCAAAACCACAAGGCAAAAACCAGCTTGATCTTACGCCTAATAATTTTGCTACACATCTGAAAAAAATTGTATAAAAAACTAAACGAACCCCATATTACCCTAATTTAAGTTTAATTCCTCCTCTACTCAAGTTAAAAAAAACTTCTAAAAAAAACAAGTAGCGGACAGCTACTAAAGAGCTGCCCGCCACTCATATATTAGATTAAATTAAGCAAAACAAAATCTTTTAACTCTAGTGTAAAGCTTTGCTAATCACCTTGCTTAAAGAAGCAGAGAAACTAGCCGGATCGGTAAGCTCGCCACCTTCAGCCAAAATAGCCTGATCATAAATCAAATTCACGACAGATTTAAGATCTTCGCTATCGCCATCCTTACTATAAAGCTCATGCAAACGTTTAATAATAGGATGTTCGGGGTTAATTTCCAAGACGCGTTTTACAGCAGGGAAATTCTGTCCCATAGCCTTCATAATCTTTTCCATTGAAGGTGTAGGATCATTTTCATCAGAGACAAGGCAAGCAGGCGAATCGGTGAGTCGGTTAGATACACGTACTTCTTTGACTTTGTTCTCTAAATCGCTGCCCATCCAAGCAGTCATAGTAGCCAAGTCTTTGCGCTGCGTTTCTAATTTTTCTTCAGCAGCTTTCTTCTCAGCTTCATCGCCTAATTCGAGAGCCCCACGCAGCACAGACTTAAACTTCTTGCCTTGGTATTCACTGACCATTTCCACCCAAACAGAGTCGATAGGATCACTTAAAATTAAGACCTCAATGCCCTTGGCCTTAAAAACTTCCATTTGCGGAGCTTTGGCTAAACGTTCGCGATTTTCGCCAGTAATATAATAAATATTCTCCTGGCCCTCTTTCATGCGAGAGATATAATCTTTAAGAGTGGTCAATTCAGCAGAATTGGTAGAATCGGCCAACATAACATCTAAAATTCTCTCGCGGTTGGAAGCATCGTTATACAGCCCCTCTTTGAGCACTTTACCAAACTCTTTCCAGAATTTGCGATACTCTTCGGGTTTTTCTTCTAACATGTTCTTGAGTACGCTCAAGACCTTGCGAACAATGCTCTTGTTAATGGCCTTAATCTGACGATCTTTTTGCAAAATTTCTCGCGAGACATTAAGGGAAAGATCGCTAGAATCAACCACACCACGCAAGAAGCGCAGATAAGGAGGCAAAAGCTCTTCGCAATCGTCCATAATAAAGACGCGCTTTACGTAAAGCTGGACGCCTCTCTTGCTCTCTGGCATGTACAAGTCGAAAGGAGCTTTGGCCGGAATGAAAAGCAAAGCCTGGAATTCAAATGTACCCTCACCCTTCATGGTGATGACTTTTAAAGGATCTTGCCAATCGTGAGCTATACGACGATAAAAGTCGTTATATTCCTTAGGTTCGACTTCGCTTTCAGGACGAGCCCAAAGAGCCTTCATAGAATTGAGAGTTTCTAACTCCTGCTTTTCAATGGTCTTAGGCTCTTCGCCCTCTTTCTCGGCAGGAACGGTTTCCCGTTTGGTAACCATCATCTCAATGGGATACGAAATAAAATCGGAATAGCGCTTTACCAAATCGCGGATAACCCACTCTTGAGTATAGTCAGCTAATTCATTTTCTTCGTCGGCATCTTTCAAGTACAAAGTAATGGAAGTACCCTGGGGAAGTGGACCAGCCTCTTCAATGGTATAAGATCCATCTCCAGCAGATTCCCAGCGATAACCTTCTTTATCTCCAAGCTTGCGAGTTTCGATAACAGCCTTCTTGGCGACCATAAATACAGAGTAAAAACCTACACCAAATTGTCCAATCAGTTCGGCAGCTTCCGATTTATTCTCGGTAGCTTTTTGCAAGAACTCGGCAGTTCCAGAACGAGCGATAGTGCCGATTAAGCCCTTAAGATCTTCGGCATTCATACCGATACCGTTATCAATAACTTTCAAAGTGCGCTTTTCGGTATCACGCTCAATAGTAATGTGCAAATTGGAAAGATCTGCTTCCAACTCTGAATTTTTCAACGCTTCCAAGCGCAATTTATCTAAAGCGTCAGAAGCATTGGAGAGCAATTCACGTAAAAAGATTTCTTTATTGGAATAAATTGAATTGATAACTAAGTTTAAAAGTTGACGAGCCTGAGCTTGAAATTCGTATGTTTGCGCGGCCATAACTAGAACCCCACTAAATAAAATTCTCAACAAATGGCACTTCAGGTAACAAATCCTTGTCGTACAACCTTAAGTACCTCTCCCCCCACAACGGAGATGAAATCCACCGCCTCTTATTATAGCTGCTCTTTATTTTATTAACGTTAGAATTTATACCATTGGTTTATATTTTTTTGTTTCTCCCCCCAAAAAGAGAAAAAAAATAGACGTTTCCGACTATATAGCCGAAAATGTCTACTCATAATAACATGTGCGCTCAAAATACCTTTCTCGCTCTAAGCAAGAAAGAAATACGAGAGCGCACTGCTCAGCTGAGAATTACTTCTCTACGATAGGCTTGGCAACCACGGGGTTGACCGGATCCCAAACGATGAACTTAACATCTAAGTTCTGTACGCCCTTAGACTCAATGCGGACGCGCACTTTGTCATATTTACGCTCGCAGGGGAAGCTGTAATTGTCACTCAATCTGGCATTCTTGCGAGTAGCCAAAAGAGTACCATCGGGAGCATAGAAATATACATCTAAATTCTCGATGGAATTGTAGGTGCGGCCAGTGCCCAGCAAAGTTTCACCAGGAGCAGCGGGTTCCTTATGAACCAAAGCTTTAGGAGCTTCGATTCTCCAAGAAGTACCGTTTACTACATCAAATTCGACGTAGCTGTTTTCATAGAAGAAGAAACTGGTATTGTAAGAGGGATACTCATAAATACTATAAGTGTAAGGACCGAACTCAGTTACTAAGTTCACGGTCTTCATGCTCTCATCCGCCATAGCCGGCGCAGCACCTACCGCTAGGCAGCCCAGCGACAAAGTGGCCAGCAGGAAGAGTGTGGCTGTGAATTTACGCATTTAGCCTACTCCACTCGCTTTCTCGGCCCTCAAGGGCCATCTCAATGTTGACGGGACCATTTTTGACAGCCCCAAAAACGAAACTGCCGAACACAATTCCTTACGTTTCGTGAAGGACAGCCCGCCCTAAGCAGTTCAGTTTTGTAACGAACTTTCGTGATCGGTTCTACAGTTCCAATTGTTCTCCTTCCGCTCAAAAAGCCTTTCAGCGTCCAAAAAAGTTATCCACAGCCAGACAAGAGACAATAGGTATATTTTTAGCTTTCAAAGCAGAAACTAAATTTTGCAACTTTCCGCTATCACCTTTAAAAAAGAAACGCAATACTCCAGGATCGTCCTCTTTTTGCAATACATCAAATACATCTGAAGCTCCGCTTAAGCATATAATAGCTTCGTCTATTCCTGTATCCCAAACTTGCAATTGCACTAAATTGTACTGGCCTATTTCTTGCACTACTTGAGGGTAGAGACCATGCACAAGAACTTCATTTTCAGCAACAACAAATAATTGGCTATATAGCGTATCTAAATTAAGCAAACTTTCTGAGGATAAGAGAATAGCTTTACCGGTGTTGCGAATTTGGTTAAGTATATCGACAATTTTTTGCCAATTGCGGAAGTCGCTGCCTCTGAAGAGATCCTCTATTACAAGCAAGCGTGGACTATGTACCAAAGCTCCGGCTATGCTTACACGTTTACGCAAACTCAAATCACTAATTTTAGCGATTTGCATGTCTCTATATTGCGCTATTTGAGTAATTTCTAAAGCCTCATAAATAGCGTAAGGCCGGTAATGCTTATCTACATTGTACAATTCAGCATTGATAGCTAATTGTTCCCAAACAGTCAGTTCTTCATAAAATTCTGGTTCATTAGGGACAGCCCCTAACAAGTATTTAGCGGCAGGAGAAGTGTTTATATGGGCCCCAATACTTATACTATTGCGGCGTGAATTTTGTATGCCAACTACAGTACGCAATAAATTGGCCGAGCTACTCAAATTTTGGCTAATTACTACTCCAATATCGCCAGCTTCCAAAACAAATGAGAGAGGACTTTTTAAAGCGATATTTTTTCCCCAGCATACTAAATTGCTGACTTCCAGAATAGGAATGGCCATACGCTATTCAATAGTATCGCGATTTGTAACGCTATCAGCATCATCATAAGTATTGCCTCCCACTACATTTTCATTTCTGGGAGCAATTTCTTCTGCAGCGACAGCATTGTCGGTAGCATATTCAGTTTTGGAAGCATGGCGGCGCATTGAAGAAACAGTAACATCCGAACCGGGACGAATAATAGCCGGTGAGGGGGCGACAGCTGAACGAGGCGAAGATTCTGGGTGATTGCTGCCTGCAACATAAGAAGCGGAAATAGGCGTCGGCCCAGCCCCAGGAGCGACTTTATTAGAGGCCTTGGAGACAGGAGAAGGTGCAGGTTGATAAGCAGCCGTGTCATAGGCACGCGTAGGTCGAGAGGCGACTTTGGCTTTTACTTTAGGCTGGGCGCTGTAAACGGGACGGACGCCAGCACGATGCGCAGGTACAGCAACACGCGGCTGAGAAAAAATTTTGGCACTATGATGAGTAGGAGCTGCTGCAGATTGAGGAGCGATAGCTACAGGGGCAGCAGAAGTAGATTCAGTCGAGCTATTGTCTGCCACTGCAGTATAGCGTTCAGCATTAGGTTCATCTTCGGTAGCATTTGAGCTATAGTCGGAATTGGCACTCGTCTCTTCAGAGGTAGAGTCGTAGTTATCCTCTGAAGCAGAAGGCTCTTCCTCAACATAATTATCTTGAGCGGAGCCGTCTTCCATAGCTAAAGTACTTTCGGGTAAGTTGTACCCTTCACGATATTTATTTACCGCAGCTTGGGCTTTTTCCAAATCGATATTTTTTACTTCCAGCCGCCCTCTAGCACTACGATAAGCGATATTTTGAGAACTTAATACAGTACAAGCCTCTACAGGGCTAAAATCGCCCAAAGGCAGAACGACCCACTCCTCTTTCACTTTTGCTTCAGAAGCCGCGACCGAATTTGAAGGCGAAGGGCTAACTTTAGCTTGCTGCTCATCATCTCCACTCCCACAAGTAATAAAAGATAGGCAAATGAACATCAGCAAAATAATGGCCGCCACCACACCGACCAAATGCAAATTTACTTTTTGCATTATAGCTCGCAGCCGTTCGATATTGGGGATACGCTCTTCCAAAGCATTTTCTACAATAACAGAAGTGCGACTGGGAGAAGCAAACAAGTTGCGCAACACCGGAGGCATGGTCCAACGACTGCTATCTGCGGCAGAGAGCCCCTCAAAGTCGTGTTCTACTTGCTTAATAAGCTGAATTTCTTTGCTACAATCGCTGCACATAAATATATGCAAACGGATATTGCGTTGTTCCTCTTTGCTCTGCCGCTTGTCATTGAATGAGTAACGGAACAATTGCTCGTGAGTAGGATGAGCATCGTAAACAGGCTTAAATCCACTCTTGGCCAATTCGCTCAGAGGACGCATCAAATCGTGCAAGCGCCGAACTTCTTCACGACAGAATTGGCATTCGGTCAAATGGGCCTCTACTTCGGCGCGATTCGCCTTAGCCAAGGAGCGCTCCGCGTAGGGTACCAACATAGCCTTTATATATTCATTTTGGCAAACTTCTGCGCTATTTTTCTTAGGTCTCACAATATTTTTACCATCCAGCTATTGTCGAATCTGTCAAAAAAGTACGTTCTTTTTACAGCAAATAAAGAAACAAAGAGCCTCTAATTTGAGCGTTGCTCGCCACCTAAGCTCAACAAACCGCGCAGAAGGCGCAAACCGATCTCTCCAGCGGAAGTAACTTCCAACTTTTGGCACAGCTCTGCAAATGAGCAATTGGCGAAGTAGCGCATCACTACAGTCCTATATGCCTCTAAATCGGTAGCGGCCAATCTTTTTAAGCCGCTAGCTAAAGCCTGAGCTTTTCGCGACAACTGAGCAGGAGCAGCCGGAGCAGCAGCGACAGGTTCTTTTTCTGGAGTATCCTCAGAAGGGCTTAGAGCCGGAGCTAAATGCACATTGTTTCTGGGGACTCGCGAAACGGCAGCTTTGACACCAGAATCAGTTCGTAAAAGTTGGGCTTGATTGGAAGCACTCCCCAAAGAGCCAACGCGTCGAGTTTCGGAGCTTCCAACACCAGCAAGTCCGGACGAGCTCTCACTTTGGCGCACATACACAGGCCCTCTAACCCCTCCAGTTTTAGAGGTGGAAAGGCGCTCACGATTGGCGACTTCTTCTTTGCCACTGAGACTTCTAGTAGCCGGGATGCCAGATATTCTCATTTTGGGTTTGGGAACATCTTCAAAAAAGAGGCTGTCCTTATTAGTCCCACCATAATCCTGGCTTTTATAATTGGCTGGCGCAGAGATTTTATGTCCAGGCTCATCATCTAAGAAGAGACTGTGTCCTTGACTGTTATCCTTAGTATTATCGTCATTAGCTTTTGGCGTTTCCAAAGAATTTTGGATACGTTTAACAAAAGGCCCTGCGCAATGGCTATAAAGATAAAGACGAATACCCTTGCTTAAATCTATATCAGCAGCCTTATTGACAAAGTCTGTAAAAAAGCTATTAAGAAATTCCTTACGACGGCCACCACTACTAATTAAAGCTGGTGCAATTCCCCCCCGCTCACTGGCTCTTTCTTGCAAGTCGCGTTTTTCTAAGGCCACCAAGAGACTTTCAACATAGGGATAAAAAGTGCGTACTAAAATCTCGGCTGCTTCTTTGTCTCCGTTCTGAAAGCGGCTGACTATTTCCGAAGTAGTCGCACTATCCTCACGCTTCAGCAACTCGATCAATTTAGTTTTAGATTCTTCGTCGAGCGTTCGGTGCTCATCGTCTGATAAGGCAAAGTTATTTTCTGCCGAAGCGGTGCCGTTTATTTTAGGCAACCGTTCCAAATAATCGATATCGCTCATAGTATCATTCCTGAAGAAAACGTTCCTGTTTAACTTCGACACTCACAAGCTGTGTTCCTTATTTTTGCTTTAACCGCTTTAGATAAAAAATTTGAAACGGCACAATAAATATTGTACAATTCTGCCCGGTACTTGTCGTTTTTTAGCGATAAGAAAGCATGGCCTTTTTATCCACTTCCAACGGCTAGTGCGTCTTTGCAAAGGAACCGAATAAGCTTTGAACCACAATTCCAAGTTGTTAGGCGGCCTTTTAGGCCTTGTTGTCTGCTTTAATGTCTGTTCAGCATCTTCAGCCAAGTCTCCCGATACCACTCGCGATCATTTAAAGGCTTGGTTAGCCCAAAATTTTGAACTACCGGGCGATCTTGATATAAGTGAAGACGAGCCTTCTTCAGCCGACGAGTCTCCAATTTCGCGTCCTCAATCAGCTCCAAGCGAGACCACATCAACTAGTTCCTTACCTACTGTTTCTCCCCAAAATTCAACTCCAGAAGCTTCTTCCCCCAATCAAGCGGTGACACTTCCAGCCCCTGAGGGTGGTCGTCCAGTAGTAACTGAAGCTCCTTCGGCCACTTGGCAATCTATTCCAGCTGCCAAAATTGACTCTCCAGAACCCCCAAAAGAAGTTTCTCCAGATCCCAAAATATTTTCCGAAGACGAAGACTTAGAAATAGTACGCCCAGAGTTGGCTCTAGTTTCTTTTGATAGGCGCGGTTTATTGAAGCCAACAAATCCTCCACTTCCTTTAGAGCAAGACCAACAGATAGTTTTTAATCCAGAAGTACTTTTTAATGCCGAAGCTACAGAAAATTTAAGTGATAGCGAAAAAGCTGCTTTTATAAAAAATTTAGCTCTCTTTATGCAATCAGATTACGCCTCCAAAGTAATCCTACCGCGTAAAGTCCTCGTCGTCCGCCAGGAAGGCAAAAACTTGTTAGGCCACTTGTATGACTTGGAGCTTTTGGATGATCGTGAAGTGCGAGCGCCATTAGATAAAGGCAAAGGATGGCAAAATTTGTGCGATCAGGCTCTCCAAGAGCGAGGCGGACTCCATGGAGTCGTGGTCAATATGGAAAGCAAGCAATATCACCAGCCGGGAGCTAAACATCTTTCTTTAAACAGCCGTCTCTATGCTTTTAAAGATGAAAAATTAGCTAAGCGAAAAGGCTATGAGCCCTGTGCAGTTTGTTTTCCTAAAAATGATCCTTACTTAAGCATGAGTAGACAAGATAGAGAGCTTTCTAAAGAAGGCGCTTCCCAAGTCCAAAGTCGTTATAGTTTAAGTCAAGATTCAGAAGCCATAAGTAGAGTGCAAAAGGTTGGTCGACAGCTCTTAGAAGGAAATGGTTTTTCTCCAGACTTATGCGAATTTGTCGTACTAAACTCTCCGGAGGCCCAAGCTCTTTCTGTGCCTGGAGGGCCAGTTTTTGTTACCTCCGGCCTTTTGAAAATATTGGAAAGTGATGATGAGCTGGCTGCCGTTTTAGCTCACGAATTTGCTCACATATTGCATAAACACGGCAGTGCCAGCAGAATGCGCAATAATATATCTAACATTTTAGATACAGTTATGCGCTATACAACCCGCAGCTATTGGGGATATTTTGGCTCCCAAAAAGCCTCCGACTTAATTAATAAAGGTTTTTCACGCGAACAAGAATATGAAGCCGATCGCAGCGCAGTACAACTTTCTTTTGCCGCAGGCTACAATCCGCAAGAATTTTGCGCAACTTTAGAAAAGTTGGAATTATACCAACAAGAATCAGGTCAAGCCAAACTTCATATTCCCTGGTTTAGCACCCACCCCACTTCCGGCCAAAGGATCCAGGAAATAAAAAAAGTTTGTCAAGCTATAGAGCCCTTGCAAAAAGAAGCTGAATTCGCTCAAGAGCAAGGCGATAAAGATTACGCTTTAGCTTTACGCCATAGTTCTCTTCAGTATCTTAAAGACAAGCAAGCTATCGACGAACTTTGCCGCAGTTACAACAAACTAAACTGGGATATTTTACATGCCGACAAAGGATTTTAAAGCCCTGTGCCTAAAAAATGGCGGCGTGAGCTTTTACTGCTAGGCGAGAGGAAATTTGCAAATGCTCAATACTGAAGGCGTATTTTTAGAATATAAAGCCGCCACTGGAGAAGTGCTTTCTTATCAAACGATAATGCACTCCAAGCAAAAGACAGAAGAAAACAACGAAGAGATCAGTAATACCGACGTTGTTATGGAAATGGCCACCAATCAGACGGTGACTAAGGTTTCTGGAAGCACCTTTGATGTAGACGTCAACGTTACCGACGGTTTCATTGAGCGCAACAACCAGAGGTTTCCCTTACCTGCTATCGGCCAGACTATAGGCATGACTGTGGAGAAAACTGGACGTATAACTCGCTCAACAGTCAACGCCAACATAAATCAGCCTGTCTTCCCCAGCGGTTTGCAACAAGTGGGCTCTTCCTGGACAGAAATCAAGCCTTTAGAAATTCCTCTGGGAGATAAGGGCCAATCGATTACCATCGACTTAAAATTCGAGCATAAGCTTGTCGCTTTAGACACAGAGCAAAATTACGACGTAGCTATTATCGAAACGTCTGCTGGCCCCATGAGCGCCGACATAAAAGATGGCATTAGCCAATCAGTTCAAGTAAAAGCCAGGACGGCTTTCGCTTATCGAGCTGGACAAATGGTCAGTTCTCATCTTGAATCAAAAACTATAGTTAAGGCTCCAGATTTGGTACTTACCAGCGTTCATACTATTGACACAATATTAAAATCTTCCAGTTCGCCGGTGATCGATACTCCCAGCATTGCTGACAGTGCTTTCATTATTGGCGCCTAACTGCTTGTTTGACGCTAATAGAGCGCGACAACTGGATTTTATTTTCTCTACCAAGTCCTAAATGGATCAGACTAAAAAAAAGCTGCTGCCGTCATACTAGACGGCGGCAGCTTTTTTATTATGGCTTTGTAACTTAGCGCAAGCAATGCTCTACAATAGGCCGAATATAATCAGCACGCTTTTCCTTGGGGAGCTGTTCTAAAGTTTCGAACATTTGATCTACTAAAAGCATTTGCTGTTTGCGACGCAATTCTATGAGTTGGTTAACGTAATTCTTAACTACAGCTCTATTTGGATTTTCAGAAGTAAGTTCTTTAGCCATTCGTCCTCGAAGTTCTTTTATAGAAGCTCTGATTTGCAACATTTGAGGACGATACTTTTCTCTCACTTGCTTGGCTTCGGGAAATTTTTGATACTCTTTGTCCCTGTCTTTGCGACTTATAAACTTACCCTTGGGCAAATTGTCTACAATATTGGTATGATTGTTTGACTGGTGCTTAATTAAGTCGCCTTCGTTGATATTAA
Source organism: Candidatus Bruticola papionis (assembly GCA_002407045.1). Lineage (GTDB taxonomy): Bacteria > Vulcanimicrobiota > Xenobia > Xenobiales > Xenobiaceae > Bruticola > Bruticola papionis. The sequence continues at coordinate 69,128 of DHKB01000048.1, forward strand.
CAACAGTCTTTTGCACACTACCATTTTCTACACAATTATCCCCTTCTTCGGCTAAAGCCCCACCACATGTAAAAGACAAAACACCAATAACAGCAACAAACAGCACAACCTTTTTAAACACGAAAATTATCCAACCTCTCTATCTTTGTTAGCGCCCACTATCGGCAGCTTCATCGAAAGCTATATCCAAAAGTTCTTGAGACATCACATAGTCGGGTTTGTAATCAGCATAAATGACACTATTACTTAAATCTTCGTTGGCATTGCTGTTAAATTCGTCAGCCATAATATAATCGGTATAATAAGGCTCATCGCCACTGAGCTCGGTTCCGGAATCTTTAGATTGGGCAAAGTGTTTGTGTACTACAGATTCGCGCCCTACGGAAGCACTGGTATTGGCAACAACATTTGCAGCAGTTTGCCCAGGAGCCCCATTAGAAGCAAAGGCACTCCAAAGTACCGCACCACCAACTACAGCTAAAGATGCAGCAGCTGTAAAAGTCTTCCAATAGTGCAAATACTTACTTTTAGCTTTCAGCTCAGTTTCTAAACTGATAATCTTACCTTTATTAGCCTCTTGGCCCACCTTTTTCCAAAAGCGCACTTTAAAATCAGAAGAGGGCTCTAATTCTTGCGGAAAGGCCTTATCTAAATTATTCCATACCTCACTTAAAGAATGCTGATATTGACTACATCTGGAGCACTCTTCTAAATGTCTTTTCAACTTTGAAGCATCTGTTTCACTAAGAAGCCCGTCTTCATATTCTAATAATTTATCTACACACTCTTGACATTCTGCACTGTCCGGAAAAGCAGCTTCTGAGCCTTGGTTACCTTTCATAAAAGAGCACTCCTTTCTAACTGAATATCTTGCCTAAATACTTTTGCAAAGTTTGACGCGCCCGGTGAATTCTCGATCTAACAGCAGCTACTGTAATGCCTAAAGTTTCGGCGATCTCTTCATAGGTGAGATCATAAAAGCGGTTCATTATCAACGGAGCTCTCATTTCTTCGTCAATTTTCAAAAGCGCTCGTCGTAATTCGCGGCTAACTTCACCGTACTCTACAGACTCCAAGGGAGAGTCTCCAGGATCGGCAAAGTCGCGTTGTATAGGACGATCCCCGCCCTTGTCCATAGGTTCATCTAAGCTTATCTGGAGAGGAACATCTTTGGCTCGCTTCTTTCTCTCTTTAAAGCACTGATTCATGGTCACTTTATATATATAGGTAAAGAGACGAGCTCTGAGTTCAAACCGTGGCAAAGCCTTATATAATTGAAGGAAAACCTCCTGAGCAGTGTCTTCAGCTTCCCTAGCTGAACCACCCTTGAATTTGTAAATTAAATTCAACACAGGACGGTAGTAAATAGTCATCAATTCATCAAACGCAGAGTCGTCGCCAGCCTGAAAACGAGCTAATAAAGCAGCGTCGACAGCTTCTTCCCCGAGTTTGTCTGGTGGGTTAAATCCAGTCACGTCCAGTTTGTTTCACTCAAATTCTAAAGATTTAGCTTTTATCTAAAAAGAAACGGCGCACGCCGAAGTTATAAAAAAAAGAGGCGCTTTGCTTAGAGCAATACCCACAACAAAGCGCCTCTCTTGTAAAGAACTGGCCAAGAAGCGGCCTTCAAGTCACTTTATTAAAAGCGAGCAAGAAAGCCACCAATGTCACAGTTACTTACTGCTTGTCTTCAGGAGCGGCAGCCAAGTACAAGTAGCGCTCATAGCGCTCCTTAGCGATGGCTTCGGACTCTTCAGCGAACTTGGCAGCAGCCTCAGGGTTAATCTTCTGAAGCTGACGGAAGCGGTTCTCGCTGGCCAAGTAGTCGGCAACGGGAGTCTTCGGGCCCTTGTAGTCGACTTGTAAGCAAGGCTTACCTTGAGCTTTTAAGCGAGGATCGAAGCGATAGAGAGGCCACTGGCCGCACTCTACGGCGTTCTTCTGGTGCTTCAAACCGTCAGCCATGTTGATACCGTGGTTGATGCAATGAGAGTAAGCAATGATCAAGGAAGGGCCGTCATAAGATTCGGCTTCTTCGATAGCTTTCAAAGCTTGAGCGTCATTGGCGCCAACAGAGATCTGAGCTACATAGATGTTGCCATAAGACATAGCAATCATACCCAGATCCTTCTTGGGCAAGCTCTTACCAGCAGCAGCGAAGCGAGCTACAGCGCCAAGAGGAGTGGCCTTGGAAGCCTGACCACCGGTGTTGGAGTAAACTTCGGTGTCGAGTACGAGTACGTTGACGTTCTTGCCCTGAGCTAAGACGTGATCTAACCCGCCGTAACCAATGTCATAAGCCCAACCGTCACCACCAATGATCCATACTGAACGAGGAATCAAGGCGTCCATAACGGACTCGAGCTCTCTGGCGCAAGTGCAATCACAGCCCTTAACTTTTTCAGCCAGCTTGTCGAGTAAAGCGCGTTTCTTAGCGATATTCTCGGGGGTAGCGGGCTCAACAGCCATCAAGCCTTCATAGACTTCGGGATCGATCTTGTCCTTAGCTTCAGTAAGAAGCTGACGGGCATATTCGGCCTTCTGGTCTACGGCAATGCGCATACCTAAACCGAATTCGGCGTTATCTTCAAAGAGGGAGTTAGACCAAGCGGGGCCGCGTCCGTCTTTGTTGGTGCACCAAGGAGTGGTGGGCAAGTTGCCACCATAGATGGAAGAGCAACCAGTAGCGTTGGCGATCATGGCTCTGTCGCCGAAGAGCTGGCTGACCATCTTCACGTAAGGAGTCTCGCCGCAGCCTGCGCAAGCGCCGGAGAACTCAAACATAGGAGGAAGCAACTGTACGTTCTTAACCATGGTGCGCTTCAAGTCGCCGCCCAAGTCAGGCAAATCGAGGAAGAACTTCCAGTTTTTGCGACCTTCTTCGCGGAGAGGACGCTGAGGAACCATGGTAAGAGCTTTTTCTTTGGCAGGGCATACGCCTACGCACAAAGTACAGCCGGTGCAGTCCTCGACGGAAATCTGCATGCTGAACTTGTAATCTTTGTAACCGACAAAGCCTTTAGCTTCGGCGAGCTTGAAGCTCTCGGGAGCCTTAGCAGCGTCTTCGTTGGTGATGAGGCGGGAGCGAATTACGCCGTGAGGGCAAACCATGACGCACTTACCGCACTGAATGCACTTGGCGGGATCCCAGCTGGGAACTTCAGAAGCGATATTGCGTTTTTCCCAACGAGTGGTGCCGCTGGGCCAGGTGCCGTCATCAGGAATAGCGCTGACGGGAAGCTCGTCGCCACGCTGAGCCATCATTACAGCAGTGACCTTCTTGACAAATTCAGGAGCTTCATCGGAAACCAAGGGTTTGCGGTGGTGACCAGTAACTTTGCGTCCTTCGGTCTCTACCTGATGCAAAGCGGCTAAGCTGTTGTCCACGGCGGCCCAGTTCTTAGCTACAACTTCTTGGCCCTTCTTGCTGTAGGCCTTCTTAATACTGGCTTTAATATGCTCGATAGCTTCTTCGCGAGGCAACACACCACTAATGGCAAAGAAGGCGGTTTGCATAACAGTGTTGATGCGGTTGCCCATACCAGCGTTGTGAGCGACAGTCAAAGCGTCGATTACATAGAACTTAAGGTGTTTGGCCAAAATAGTTTCCTGAACTTCGGCAGGAAGCTGATCCCAAACTTCGTCCTTAGAGAAAGGACTGTTGAGGAGGAATACGCCACCTTCTTCAGCTTGCTTCAAAACATCGTAGCTCTCCAAGAACTCGAAGAGGTGTACGCCAATGAAGCTGGCGCGCTGAATAAGGAAGGGAGCATCAATGGGCTTAGGACCGAAGCGCAAGTGGGATACAGTCAAACCGCCAGACTTCTTGGAGTCGTAGACGAAGTAGCCCTGAGCGTAGTTGTCAGTGTCGTGACCGATAATCTTAATGGAGTTCTTGTTGGCGCCTACGGTACCATCGGAGCCTAAACCATAGAACATAGCTCTTACGGTGCCTTCGGGCTCGCTGATCCAGTTGGCATCATAATCGATGCTCAAGTTGGTAACATCGTCGTGAATACCGACGGTGAAGCTGCGCTTAGGCTCAGCTTTAGCCAATTCTTCATAGACACCACAAACCATAGCAGGGGTGAAGTCTTTGGAAGAGAGACCGTAACGACCGCCAACGATGCGAGGCAATACAGCGAACTTGCCCTTACCGCCTTCCATATTTTCCATAACGGCAGTAACGACATCTTGATAAAGAGGCTCGCCAGCGCTACCGGGCTCTTTAGTGCGATCCAAAACGCCGATAGTTTTAACGGTAGCAGGCAAAGCGTCAATAAAGGACTTGCTATCAAAGGGACGATATAAACGAGCGGCTATAACGCCAGCTTTCTTGCCCTCGGCAGCGAGTCTGTCTAACGTGCCACGAATTACAGAAACGCCAGATCCCATGATGACAACAACTTCTTCAGCATTGGGATCGCCATAGTACTCGAAGAGATTGTAATGACGACCAGTAAGTTCGCCAAAGCGTTTCATGATTTTGGCGACGATGCCGGGGGTCTTCAAATAGTAGGGATTGGCAGCTTCGCGGCCCTGGAAGTAGATGTCTGCATTCTGAGCAGTACCACGAATGAAAGGCTTATTGGGGTTGAGAGCGCGAGCACGATGAGCGTGAACTAAAGAATCGGGGATAAGTTCACGGAGCACGTCGTCAGAAATGCGCTCGATAGTGTTTACTTCGTGGGAAGTACGGAAACCGTCAAAAGCGTGAATGAAAGGCACGCGGCTTTCCAAAGTAGCAGCGTGAGCGATAGCGGCCATGTCAGTAGCCTCTTGCACCGAGTTGGAGAAGAGCATAGCAAAGCCGGTAGCGCGGCAAGCCATTACGTCAGCGTGATCGCCGAAGATGGACAAGCCCTGAGCAGCCAGAGAACGAGCAGCGATATGGAAAACAGCGCTGGTGAGCTCACCGGCAATTTTGTACATGTTGGGGATCATGAGCAGCAAGCCTTGGCTAGCTGTGAAGGTGGTGGTCAAAGCACCGCTTTGCAAAGCGCCGTGTACGGCACCAGCAGCGCCGCCCTCAGATTCCATTTCCTGGATGTGAGGAACAGCTCCCCACAAGTTCTTACGACCCTCGGCGCTCCACTGATCGGCAAATTCGCCCATAGGAGAAGAGGGAGTAATAGGATAGATTGCGCAAACTTCACTAAGTCTAAAAGCTACATCGGCGGTAGCTTCATTGGCGTCCATAATCGCCTTAGCGACATTCACATTACCCATTGCGTAATGAGGCTCCTTTCGAGAACGGAAAACATTGAGAACCGCTGTTAATTAACTGGCTGACAACCCCCCACAAGTCAGGCAACAAAGACTTGGCAGAGTAAAACAAGCCAGCCGCAGTCCCAAACCGTGTGGTGCGTTCACGTTTTCTTGGTTAGTTTCCTTTAGGAGTGAAAAATTAACTTAGAAACCGTTGCTAGCTAATTACCACGAAAAAGGGCAAATAAAAAAGATTTTTGGCTCAATTTGTGCAATTTTACGAGAGCTTAAAGAATTTAACGAAAAATACCACATGCCAACTGTAGGCGAAGAAAGAGAAACAAAAATTATGTACAAAAAATACTTTGCAACAAATAACATATTTTTGGCAACAGTTGCCATAGGAGCTTCAGTCTGTTTACTATGGCCACTTGCAACTCCGACCTGGGCAGTTTCTGGTCCTAGCGCTTCCCTCTCCAAGGTGCAAGCAGCCGCCGCCGACGCAGTTCCTAAAACGGAAAGTTTTCGTAAATATCCATCTTCTACAGAAGCCGACCATGCCGTGCAGGAGCAATCAGACTCTCCAGCCTCTGTATGTGATAGCGCCGCCTATATGGAAGGAAATAACATTGTCGGCAAAACTTTTCTTTTCCCAGGACAGAGCACATACAACAGTAAAAACCCACAAGATAGCATATTAGCTTTCCGACGCTATATTTTCAGTAATCGCTTAGATCAAGATAAACAAGACGTACGCTGTTATCGTCACTACGAATTTTTCCGTCATACAAAAAACGACTCTGTATCATATCCTTACGAAGTCCCAGTAATTAGTGGAGAAGGTTTTACCCGCTTCGAAAAAGAGACCGGCTGTGTCTTTACAGACGATCATTTCGTTGACGGCGACAACATTGTCTGTTGCGAAGTACCACCCAGCGCTCAAGCAGGAAAAATCTTTGAGTTCAAAGGGGTCTTTTATAGAACAGCCCACAACCTCTACACGATAACTACTCCAGCGGGCGTTTTCAAAAATTGCCAAATGGTTTGCGTATACGGAAAGACCAAAGAATTGGCTCAGGGCTCAAGTGTCAGTTTCTACGCTCCCAAACTTGGAGAAGTTTTGGCCTTTAGTTACAATCCTGAAACCAAAGATTTCTATCCACGCAATATTTTGGCCTCTTATGAAGTTATCAACCGCCCGTCTTTAGACGCAACTCCTCTCGAGCCTCAAATAGGAGCTTATTTGCCCGCTCCTAACTTAACTTTCAAATCACTTTCTGTCCCTGTACCTGCAGAGTTGAAAAAAGCTGATATTACCAATTGCTTCAGGTTCTATGATTATAAACATCAGCCCCCCTTTGATTACATAAAAGTCAATTGGTTACGTCGCGACGCTGCTTCCGATCCCAAAAACCCTGAGGAGTTAATTTCTCCCGACAAAAATGGGCTCCAAGGCGTCGATTTTATTGATGCCGAAAGTCAGGCTTATATGCGCCTTTATAAAACGGCTCAAGGCAACAGTTTAGTCTTACTTATTCCTCCTCTGGCCTATCCTGATGAACCTTATTTGTTCGACAATAGATGGTACAAAGTTGAGTCGGATCTTTATAACGTTAATACTGCAGTGGGCGACTATGCCAATTGTTTGCGAGTAACTTACTACGGTACAGAGAAAGACAAACTCAAAGAAGGATCTTTCCGTACCTATTATGCTCCCAATTTTGGAGAAATAGGTCGTGAGATATATGTTCCACAAAAAGGTAGCTTTGAGCTTGATTCTCAATTATATCAATATAAAGTAGGCGCAGCTAAATAAAAGTAGCTTCTACTTCAGCCAAGAAATAGATAAGGCAGACCTTGCTTTTAATTGCAGGTCTGCCTTATTGTCTTACACAGTCATATTATTGCTCTAAGCAAACGAAGACTACTTTTTCAACTTGTTTTGTTTTACTAAAATAGCTTCCATTTCGTCTAAAAGCTGATCCATAAGATCGGTAGCAGCTTTAATGGCGTCGGGCTTAGTTAAATCTACACCGGCGATTTTTAAAATATCGACTGGAGGAGTCGAAACGCTGCTGGAAAGCATCTTCAAATAAGCGTCACGAGCCGGAGCGCCTTCGTTATGCACTTTTTCAGCAATAGCTATACCGCTGGACATACCGGCAGCATAGGAGAAGACATAGAACTTATAATATAAGTGAGGTATGTAGGCCCATTCAATGCCGTCATTGGCATCGATAGTAAACTCGGGGCCATAATAATCACGTACTAAATCAGCGTAAGTTTTATTAAGGAAATCAGCCGTGAGCGTCTGTCCCTTTTCACTGGCTTCATGGATACGCAACTCAAAATCGGCAAACAAAGCCTGACGATAAATGGTAGAACGAATGCCATCAAGCATTTCATTTATAAGATAGAGCTTTTCGGCATCGTCTTTGGCGTTGGCGATTAAATAATCGGACAAGAACTTTTCGTTGCAAGTAGAGGCTACTTCAGCCACAAAAGGTACGTATCCAGAAGTGCTGTAAGTTTGGTTAGCATAGTTTAAGTTGCTATGCATGGCATGGCCGAATTCATGAGCTACGGTCGACATGTCGTCGAAAGAATTCATGTAATTTAATTTAACAAAAGGATGGCAGCCATAAATGCTAGCGCAACTGGCCCCACTATCTTTGTCAGCGTGAGGATAGACATCGACCCAACCATTTTTCAAATCTAAGCCGTAAGTTAAAGATTTTACGTACTTGTCACCCAAAGGAGCCAGAGCTTTGGGCACAATTTTGCAAGCTTCTTCGTAGGATATATCACGGCTGACAGTCGGAACTAATGGAGTATAAAGGTCATAAAGATGGATATCATTAAGCCCCATCAGTTTCTTGCGCAAGCTGATGTAGCGATGCAAAGGAGCAGTATTCGCTTTTACGGTATTTACCACATTGCGATAAACTTGCTCAGGAATATTATCTTTATCTAAATAAGCTTGCAAAGCAGAATCATAGCCGCGAGACTGAGCCAAGAATGAAGAGAAATGGACCTGGCCAGCCATAATGGAAGCGAAAGTGTTGCGATAATCGTTAAGAGCACCAAAGAATTTTTCTACAGTATCTTTACGTACCCGACGATCTTTACTAGCTCTGTATTTAGCATAGTTGGAAAAAGTCAGTTGCACATCTTTGCCATTTTCATCTTTAATGACAGGCAACTTAATATCCGAATAAAGAGACTGGAAGGTCTTTTCAAAGTCGGAAGGCAACTCGTTTAAGTCTATTTCGGCTAATTGGTTATCACCAGCTAAAGAAAGGATGCGCTCTTCTTCAGGAGACAAAATATGAGCTTTACGGCGGCGGGCTCCCTCAATCCAAGGCAAATATTCTTTCATTACTGGGTGATCAGCCACAGCTTTTTCGATAACGGAAGCATCTATTTTTAGTAATTCGTCACGAATAAAAGCAGTGTTGGCCATAAAGCTGCGCATGGCGGCTTGGGCTCTAGCATCCATGTCTTGAAGTTTGGCATTACGTAAATCAGTAGTGAGACGCAAGTTACTGTACAAAGTTACGCTGTTGGCCAGACGGCGTGTGTTGAAGTAAGCTTGCATACAGTTGAACAGAGCTTCACTATCACTGAGTTTGCCTTTATAAGCTACTATAGAATCGATACCGGTTTTAGTTTTAACCAAAGCATCTTCAAAATCAGCTTCATTTTTGAAAAGAGCTGATAAATTCCATTTATAACGATCGGGAATATTACTCCTGGACATATTGGAATCAGGAACAAAATTATTCACACTTGCCACCCCAGCTTTGGGAGATTCTTTAGGAGAGTTGGGAGCGGCGAATGAGGGAGCGCCTAAAGCCAAAACAAGGGCTATAGCGGCATAAGCTGCATATTTATTCACAGGACAAGCCTCCTTCAATATTATAAGCGCCAAGATCTTACCACATTTTAGTGCAAAGCCCCTTTGCAAAGACGTCCGGAATGTAGAATGACCGCTCCCCGCAGAATGCGGGGAGTTTAATAAGTAAACGGCGAAGGCTAGCCCCCTCAAAGAAACCAGCAATATGACAAGGCGAGCATTTTTTAACTTGTCAGCCCCAAAAACACATGAAAAAATATTACGAAGTCAGCATATTAGCCACTAAGGCACCACTTTTTTTTGAAGCGTCCAATGGGACTGAATACAATCCAGGACAAAAAGTAATAGTCGAAGGAGCGCGGGGCAGGGAGCTTGCTACAATCACCGATTCTCCAGCGCTTTTAAGCGACGCTTCCCCTAATTGTACAGCCGCTTTGGTCTCAGCAACCAATCCTGGAGTGCCCAATATAATAGTTGGCCCCGCTTCTAAAGAAGATATTGTTTTAGCTAAAGAGCGGGAGTTGCAAGCCAACCAAGCTCTGAAATTGGTTAAAGATCGTGTAGAATTTCATAAACTGGCCATGAGGATACTTTCAGCCTACATCACTCTGGACGGAAGCAGAATCGTCATAGAATTCTATGCTGAACAAAGAGTCGATTTCAGAGCTTTAGTTCACGACTTGGCTTCTAAATTAAAAATGCGCATAGAGCTGCGCCAGATAGGGCCACGCGACAGAGCCATTTTGGTGGGCGGACGAGGCGTATGTGGGCGGAACCTGTGCTGTTCCACCTGGCTACGCGATTTTTCTTCAGTATCGATAAGAATGGCTAAAAACCAAAAGATGCCTCTCAACCCAGGCAAAGTGTCCGGAGCTTGCGGACGTCTGATGTGCTGCTTAAAATTTGAGCCCAATCAGGCCACTAACAATTGAGAGCAAAACAAATAGGGCCTCACTCTTTCAAAACAAAAGTAGAAGAGCGAGGCCCAACTTCGCGAAGGGCTATTCATTTAAGCTTTGCACTAAGCTAAAAAAGCACCCTTGGCAGAGAAAGCTTTCTCATACATAGCTTTCAACTCGGAGAGAGAAAGAATGCCATCAGTCATTTCGGAATTGTATTTGACTGTCAATTCGTTGGTAGACATAGCAGTAGATTGCAAGTTTTGCACGGCCACTATGTCAGGGCTGATACTAGGAGCATCGTTCAAACCGCAAGCTGACACATAATCAGAGATCATGGAATCATATCCTTGACCGTACATATCTTGAACTTGTTGCATATATTCGGAATAGTCAAACTCGGGAACAAGAGCAGAATTGTCACTAAGCTTGGTTCCTTCAGCAATGGTGCCGTTTTGATAGAGAGAAGTCAAACCTTCATAGGCGATCGAATTGTCGTTAAAGACGTAGAGAGTATCCTTAAAGCCGAGCGAAGACAGCGTAGAAGAATGGCTATCATCTAAGGCATTCTTCTTATCGCTCACAGAAGGAGTTGTGTTCTGGAAGTAAGAGGTGAGACCACTTGTAGAGCTCTTGCTGCCTGTCAAGCTAGAAGGCAAAGTATTTTTGGAAGCTAAGTTGTTGCGAACTTGAGCATTCCACTTATCCATACTAGCCAAAAGAGAACCATCTTGTAAGCAACTGGGAGCACAGCTTTGCACATTCTGGCTAGGCATAGATCCATAAGTTTTGATACCAATAACATCTCTATAGTATTGGGTAGCAGCTTCAGGGGTCATAACACAATCGGCCAGACTACGCACAGCGGTAGGATCCTGACCATTAGCGGTAGCGGAAGTGCCAGCTAAAGCGGCATTGGCAGCCTTCTTGGTCCAAGCGGAAGCATAGTCGCTAATAGAATCATAATTGTCGCCCTTAAGTTCTATGGGATAATTGGCAGCTCCCTGCGGATCTTTAAGATTAAAGGCAGCGTCACTGCGCTCTTGAAGCTGCTGCTGCATCTGAGCGGTAGTGAAAAAAGCAGACTCACTTTGAGAAGTGGAAGAAGAGCCCAACAAGTTGGAAACACTGCCGGTAGCCTCTACACCGGCGCTAGAGCCAGAACTGGAAGTAGCGGATACCGAGCCGACAAGACCGTTGGTAACACCGGACAAAGCTTTGGTAGCGCTAACACTTGCCCCTCCGGAGACTTGCGCACTTCGCACAGACTGAACATTGACACTGTTGTTAACTTGCTGTGAAATCATCTGACCCTCAACAATCTGAAGTTTTAAGCGAGCCCCGCCCCTATTAAATCGCTCATCGGGACGACGCCAAGCACCTCTGAGTCGGTTCAAAATATCGCACCGCGAAATTCGTCGACTCATCTAATTCCTTGGCTCAATTATCACCACAAAGGAATAAGAAGTCAACAGAAAGCAGGAAAAACTTTAATAAAAAAAGGGTTTTTAGTCCTTCCCTCTTTTGCATTTAATTAAATAATTTAGTGATAAAATCGAATAAGGGACATAAAATGAAGGGAAAAAACATAGCGGGAATATAATTGGCCAATTTCAATTTAGTGACGTCCAACATATTTAGGCCTATGCCCATAACAATAACTGAACCGACACAATTAAGTTCTCCAATAGAGGCCTCCGTCAAAAACGGGGCTACAAAACCAGCACTGGCGGCGATACCGCCCTCAACCAAAAAGATAGGCACAGCCGATAAAGCTACGCCAGGGCCCATTGTGGAAGCAAAAAATATAGAGGAAGTTACGTCAATAGCAGACTTGGCAAAAAGGATAGTATGATCGCCACGCAAACCGTCTTGTAAAGCTCCCATTACAGCCATTGAGCCTATGCAATAAAAAATTGAAGCATAAGCAAATCCCTGAGCGAAAGAATGACCTTCTCCAGAGCTGCCTACAGAAAATTTTCGTCCAACTATAGTACCAAAACGCTCCAAACGTGTACTTAAGTGAAGCCATTCACCGACAAAAGCTCCAAATACCATAGACATAATAACGACTAAGGGCTGCTTACTGGTATTTAAACCGCTAACTCCTATAAATAGAAGACACAGAGCTAAGCCCCCCATAACCGTTTTATTAAAGTGACGAGGGATGCCCTTTTTAAACAAGAGTCCTAAAGCAGATCCTACAATTACAGAAGCAGCATTGGTAATGGAGCCTATTAACATTTATATCTATACTTTCTATTTAAACAAAATTAAGCCGCAGCCTAAAACTGCGGCTCGCCTATGATTGTTGTTTTTTTTCCCCGCCGTCAACCTTTCAAGGCAAAGTTTTTATCACTCGACAAGGGTTACCATAGGCCAGAACATGAGCGGGAATGTCTTTGGTAACAACGCTTCCAGCTCCTATTACCGTTTTTTCTCCTATAGTAACTCCAGGAAGAACAACAACATTGCCTCCCAGCCACACTCCATCTTTAATAGTGATTGGCTGGGCGGTTTCTAAACCTTGAAGCCGCTTTTCGCTATCCAAAGGGTGAATAGCGGTATATATTCCGCAATTAGGGCCAATTAAAACATTATTACCTATAGTCACAGGGGCGCAATCAAGCACAACACAATTGTAATTTATATAACAATTGCTACCTATGCTGATATTTTCTCCATAATCACAGGCAAAATGCGCCATTATAGCGTTGTTATCTCCGAAAAACCCGAACAACTTTCGAGCGATTTCAGCAGCTTTTTCACTGTCATTTGGTATATAAGCATTAAATTCTTCCACCAAAGACAAAGCTTTACGGCGCCTTCGCAGCAAATCTTCATCAGCTGGGCTATATACCAAACCTGAAACCATTTTTTCAAATTCGGTTAGACCGTTTTCTAAGCTATTAGCCATAATTTATTCAGCCTCATCAGTAACAGCTTCGCTCTTTTCCTGAGTTTCATAAACTTTAATAAACTCTTCAAGTTCTTGGGTAGATAAATAGTTGAAGCCAAAAGCCAAACGCTCAGCCAAAGCGGGCAATTGCTTAGATTCAACTCCTTCAAGCAAGGCGACGTTGTCTTTGCCCTCTGCATCTCCGTGCTCGGCGGCTTTCTTAAACCACTCTCCAGCGACTTCATAATTTTTATTGACAACTAAACCAGTAAAATAGGCTACACCCAAAGCATTTTCAGCATTGCTATAACCTTGACCAGCAGCACGACGCCACCATTTCAAAGCCTTTTGATTATTTTGTTCATTGGCCCGGCCATAATAGTAGCAATAACCTAAGTTGTTTTGGGCAATAGCGTAGCCACTGCGAGCTACATTGTTCCAATGAGTAATGCACTTGCTGAAATTTTTCTGCGTGCCCACGCCTTCGTAGAACATGCACCCTAAGGCGTAGTCAGCTAAAATACTTCCTTTGTCAGCAGCTTTATTGAAAAGCTTAAAAGCCGCTTTAGGATTAGCCTTGACACCTTCTCCCAAAAGATAAGCCGCGCCCAGATAGGCTTGAGCCTCAGTTATATCTTGGTCAGCCGCGCTGCGCAAAAGTTGGGCCGATTTAGCATAATCTTGGGAGACAATCACACCACTTCTATAGCACATGGCCAGCTCGTACTGAGCTTCTCCATCTCCTTGATCGGCTGCTTCTGTATAAAGCTCAACGGCGCGGCCCATGTCCTGCTCTACTCCTTGTCCCAACGCATAGCAACGTCCTAAGCAATATTTAGCCGACGGGATACCGTGCTCGGCAGCTACGCCGTACCAGCGGGCCGCCTCATTGTAATTTTGCTCTGTACCTTTACCTTGCTCATAAAGCGAAGCTAGTTGCAACTGCGCTTTAGGGTAATTCTGGGCAGCAGCTTTGGAAAAATATTCGAAGGCTTTGCGGTAGTCACGCCCCACACCGAAAGCATTTAAATAAGCCCAACCAGCATTGTACTGAGCTCCAGCCAGCCCCTGATCTGCGGCTTCCACAAATAAACGCGCAGCTTCGCGCGGATTGCGTTGCACGCCCTCGCCATTTTTGTAGCAAACACCCAAGTTATTTTGAGCTTTAGCATTACCACCGGAAGCAGCCCGCTGGTACCAAGAGAAGGCTTTATTTACATCCTTTTCTACTCCGGAACCAGCGCTATAACACATACCCAAATTACATTGGGCGCTGGCCTCTCCAGCATTGGCGGCTCTGAAATAAAGTTCGATAGCTTTTTGTTGGTCTTTTTCTACACCCTGGCCCAAATCGTAGCAAACGCCTAAATTGTACATAGCGTTGGGTAACTTCTGATTGGCTGCTCGCAAAAACCAAGCAGCAGCCTGTTGATAGTCACGCTCTACACCACGGCCAAAATAGTAGTAACGACCTAAGTTGTTTTGGGCTTCGGGAATTCCACCAAAAGCTGCACTTTCGTAATAGCTGGCAGCAGTAGCAAAATTTTGTTCTACGCCGCGGCCATTTTCATAGCAAAGGCCAAGATAATACTGGGCCAAGTGGTCATCTTGTTCACTGGCTTTGGCTAACCACTCAGCAGCTTTGGCATAGTCAAGTTCTACACCGTCGCCTTTATAGTAGCAACGTCCCAAAAAGCTCTGTGCCCCCACATGTCCACTTTCAGCTGCTTCAGTAAAAAATTTAATGGCTTTAGGAAAGACCTTCTCGCTGTAATACTGTTGTGCCAACTGGTAGTTATATTCTGGAGTTCCAGCCGCTGGAGCTGGTTTTTTTTTGCTCGTACTAAGCTGAATTTCTGGTTCATCTTTAGCTGAAAGCAAATTTGGCAAGCAGCTTTCAGACAGGCAATAGGAAGCTGCCGGTTCAAATGTTTCCACAGCAGGCAATTCTTTGACAGGCTGAGCTTGCGCAGTCCCCACTAAAGCAAGAACCAAACAAAAGGTAAACATTCCCCCACTAAATTTATATCTAAAGGGAGATTTGCATATTGTATTTTCCTGTTCTAAATGCACCTTGCACCTCTATAGCTTCAAATAGCTTCGCCCGCAAGCGAGCGTACATTCGGCTTTTTTCGTATCAGCTAATATGGGAAGCGATAAAATCTTCTGCTAAAACAACAGCTGCGTAATCATCATAAAGTTCGGGTGGAAAAAGCAAGCTTAAAGGCAAAAAACGTCTCAATCCAGTGGGAGGATGGTCCTGAAAATAACGGAGCCTAGCTCTTTCGGTAGAATGGGTTTCGTCAACTACGATAACTTCACACGCCAAGGCTTCTTGTACAATCCGTACAACTTGTGCAGAACCAGTACTTCCACCTACAATGACATGGCTAAAATTATACAAGCTGCTTAGTTCAGAGCACAGCCCACCCAACGAAGTAACTGCTAAAACTCTGTGTTCCAGCACCCCTTTATCTGAAGAAACTACAGCAGCCCCACACTTTTTGCTACCAGGATCTATCGACAAAACTATCAATAGTATGTCCCCTCCCCGTAATTGTGATATTCGGTTTCGGAATTTGCCGAAGATTCTAAGCTGTGTACTTCAACTCTGATGTCAAGACTGCTGGTCTCGTAAAGATCGCGATTAGCTACCGCCACGACCTCAAATTTGCCATTTTCTTTGTCCATTTCCTCTTGTAGACGCTCTATATCGGCACTGTTCAGCTCTCCTCCCAGCTCGCCGTCTATAGGACGCATACCTTTAGCAATAGCCTTTCTGCGCGTATCTTCAATGAACTTCAAAAATTCTAAAGCAGAACGTTGCTTGTCCATTTCCCGCTTGGAGACAACTTCACCCTCAGAAAAAACTTTACGAACTTTCCAAGATTCTAAACGCAGCGGAGCCCTATGCGAATAAAGACAATTCTGAGCAGCCAGTACCCTTAGCCCTATAAATCCTTGCTCTCCAGAAATAGAATTGATTAATTCTTCTACCTGTTCGGGATCATAGTCTATAAGAACATCGCTTACGGAAGTAGGCTTATATCCTTTTTCAGCAGCAATCGAGTTGCTGCGCATTATAGTGCGGACATTGGCTTCAGCCAGCAAACTAGTTACAGCCGCACGAGTTCGCTCGTAAGATAAACCACCAGGGATAGTCATATGGACTATTGGCTCATCTATACGCCAAATAAAAGTACCTTCGGCCAGAGCTTGCTGTAGGGTATCTATATTCTGACGCAATTGTGTCTCCTCGGCACGCAGCTTTTCTAAGCCCACTAGCAAACTGCGCACAGGCTCGGAAAGACAAGCAAAAACCGTAAGAGTAATAATCGCAATAGCAACTCCTGTTATGGTAGTTATAAGTATAGAAGTGTGACGCGGGCGCAAGTGAAGAACACTCATCTTGCGCTTGCCTATTTGGCGCCCTAATTGGTTGGCCAAATAAGCTATACCAGCAGCCACAGCAGCTACCAAAGCATAGACACCAGCCACCCTAATTATGGTATGCCAAGATAAAAAGTCCACCTTCTATGTTGCTCCACTTTCTAAAGTTCGCTCGACAGTTTCTACCGATTTTTCAAGCGAACACAATGTTCGTACTATTTCCTGGAAGCATCAGCCACAAAGCATACTCCAACTATAGCAAATACTATGTTTGGCAACCAAGCAGCTAGCCAAGGAGCGGCCGCTCCATTTTCTCCCAACATCATACCAATAGTCATGAATACGTAATATAGCAGAATAAAAAACAGCGAAAGTCCAAAACCTATGGAAGTGCTAGTTCTCTGCGGCCTTAATCCCAAAGGAATAGCAAAAGCTCCAAATACCAGGCAACTCATCGGCAACGAGATCTTCTGATGATACATAACCTTGTATTTATTGCGCTTGCGATATTCTTCCGGGTTGGTTTTTTCTATCGGAGGTAAAGAATTTAGATAAGATGACAGTTCCTGAGCAGTCATCTCTTCAGGACGCAACTTGCGTTGAGCCAATTGTTCAGGACTAGCTGGAGATTCACCCTTGCTCATAGCTGTCCAACCTTTACGCCCTTTGGCGCTGTAGCGCTCGTCACCAGTAGCAGGATCGAAATCCCTAGCTTCAATATCCAAAACTTCCCAAACTTTCAATTTATCATTCCAGCGAGCCTCTTTAGCATATAATTCGCGTAAACGATTATTATTGCGGAAGAAATGCACATACACGCCTTTCATCGTTTGTTCATTTACATTGAGCACATGAGCATAAATCATTTGCTCGTCGCCATTAGAAAGTAAACGTGGAGAAGTAATTAAAGCTCTCTCGATTTGATCTGGAGCTTGCAACTTTAAAACCATGTTATAAGCTTGTTTAGTAGCCGGAGGAACCCAGTATTGATTTACAGCCAAAGAGATCAGAGAAATGAAAAAACAGAAGAAAAAGCCTGGCAGAAAGATACGGAAGAATCCAACCCCGCCAGCTTTCAAAGCGATAATCTCGCTATCCCCAGATAATCGACCGTAAGCCATCAACGCGGCCAACAAAGTTGACATGGGGAAGGTCATAATCAGCACGTAAGGAAGGCGATTGAAAAGATACTTGATCACCATGCCAATACCGGCCTGTGATTCCAAAATCATCTTAGCTACACCCATTAGAGTCTCTGCTGAGAAGAACAATAGCGTAAAGGCACAAACTCCGAATAGAAACGGACTGGCCATTTCTGCCATTATGTAGCGATCCAAAATTTTCATAACGTGTTTCTAATCTGCCTTTTTTAGCTTTTTTGAAGCTTCTCTTCTTCTTCGGCCATTCTCAAACTATCGGCCTCTTCTTCGACTTTAGCTTTGGCTACTTCTGCAGCGGTTTGTTCATTTTCAAAACCAGTTCGATAAGCTTCTCCTAAGTAGTACTTACGAGCATCTGGGTTGTTAGCTAATTCTACTGCTGTTCCAGAAACCAGGATCTGCCCTTCGCGAATGATATAGGCTCTATCTGTAATAGCTAAAGTTTCACGCACATTATGGTCGGTAATGAGCACTCCCAACCCTTGAGCCTTTACACTGCGAATAATTTTTTGGATAGAAGCTACAGCTATAGGGTCAACACCAGAAAAAGGCTCATCAAGCAAAAGGAATTGAGGCTTAATAGCTAGAGATCTGGCAATTTCCAAGCGGCGTCTCTCGCCTCCAGATAATTCTATAGCCTTACTGCGACGGACTTTGTGCAACTGATATTCGTCTAATAGCCTTTCCAAACGCTCGTTTTGTTCTTTTTTGGATACCCCGTTAATTTGCCATAACAAACGAAGGTTATCCTCTACGGTAAGTTTGCGAAAGGCAGAAGCTTCTTGAGGTAAATAACCTATTCCCAAACGCGCACGTATATGCATAGGCAAATGGGTAACGTCTTGACCATTAAGGAAAATTTTGCCTCCATTGGGCCTAATCAATCCTACAACCATATAGAACGTGGTAGTCTTACCAGCACCATTAGCTCCTAAAAGGCCAACGACCTCTCCGGGGTTAACTTCAAAATTAACACCATCTACCACTCGCCGATCTTTATATATTTTTACTAATCCTTCAGCCTTGATAGCCATGCGTCATTCCCCATACTTCTATTGGTTAGACTCTAAGCCAGAATTGAAATAAATACGCACATCGCCTTCTACTTCAATATGTTTGAGATCCGGAGAAGCCACCATATTTTGTCCGACCATAGTAGATCCTTTACGGACAACCTTAACTCCATGCGAACCGCGTATCTTTCTAGCCTTGCTGTCCCAAATCAGTTTATTGCAAACAATTTTTTCTCCCTTGGGGCCAACAGCGTGAACTGGCCCTTCAAAAGCAAGACCTTGAGTTTCGGTGTTAACTACAGCAGCGTCACCTTGAAGTTGAAGAAGAGAGCGTCCTTCCTTGTCCAGTAAGTTCCAGGTAATGGAAGAAGCGCGAGCTTTTTTACTTACATCATCGTAGTCAATTCGACTAGCTTTTAAGTTCCAAGGCGATTCGCCCTTAGCGGAAATAGATATAGAATCGACTCCCTGATCGTGAGTTCCAATAGAAGCTGAAGCCGATTTTCCGTCTTTTGAAGACTCGGCCAAATTGTTAGCATCATCTGATGTCGGGCTCTGTTGATCTTTACTGCCTTGATCCTTTTGATTTTTCGTCTGCTCGGAAACTGCTGCCACGGGAGTTTTTGCATCTTGCTCCGTCGACTTTGTGGTAGTTTCGCCTCCTCCGCATCCACATACCATGAGCAGCATGGCCAAGCACACCCAAAGCTGTCCTTTGAATCGAATCATATATTGCCTCCAGCATTTTTCCGAGCCGACGCTCTATAACGAATCTTTTTCCCGTGCCCCCTTATCATATACAAAAAACAACATTTTTTTTCCTTGCCATTTATGCGATTGAACAGATGTCAATATAAAGTCAATAAGCTTGTCGATCCGTATGCCTCAAGTCTATCTTTCCATATATCGAAATCTACATAGGCAAAAGGTTATGCTTGCTTTTTGTCAAATAAGTTCGTTCCTATATGTTTCGGTTGGAAATTCGGTTTATCGTTTGCGGATATATTCGATAGGCAGCGAAACTCCGATTGATAAAACCGATTTCTTTTGCGTTTTAGCAAAGAGCAGAAAAATCAGAAAATTGCCTCCGGATAGGTAAAAAAGGATGTAGTCAAGTGAGCTTGCAACTGCCGCCTCGTCACAATTTAGATTCGCAAAACACTCAAGATGAACAGCCACGTTCTGCAAACGCTCTTAATTTTCAAGGAGCCAATGCAAATGGTCCACAGTCTGGAGCGGCCTTTCCACACCGCCCCGTGCCTCGTCCGGAAGCGCAATCACCCAAAGTTTTTCCCTCTCAGTCTAGGCCTATACAACCGGGATATCCGCCTCAGCAGCAGGGCATAGCCCAGCCAGGCAGACCGCCGCAACCTAGGCCTATGCA
>DHKB01000061.1:0-22498 GCA_002407045.1 Candidatus Bruticola papionis
CCTACTCCCAGTCCCAGCCCCGCTCCCGGTGGTAACGAAGACCCCGACGCTGGTGACCAGCCCTAATAGTTCATCCCCCCAGCTTTTAGCTTATAGCTAAAGGCTCCCTGGCCCGGCTCTTCTTTAAGAAGCTCCGGGCCTTTTTTGTGGTATACAGTAATACTATACTTATCAAAAGTATGTTAAGAGCAATATTTATGCCGCATATAGTACATATTTTTAATAAAAAATTAACAAAAAAACTATAGATTCCTTTTATAATATAGGCATAAAAGTGCTAGCACGGCGTTTTTCTGAGGTAAAGCAACACTCCAAGACAGTTACAAGTGCGTTTTTATCGTTTTTGTCGCATATTCTCTGGCATTGTTGTTGAGCCTTTTTATGGAAGCCGTCTACAAAGATGTAGGAGACTCGTAATTAAATGCACTTAGCTAAGAAAAACATTTTTGGTTTCGCAACCATCGCTGCTACCGTAACTCTGAGCGCTGCCATTTTTGCCACCGGCTGCGGAGACAGCGGCGACGACACCCCCGCTTCCGTCTCCCCCGACAAAACTAAAAACACAATCACCATCAACTACGATACCGCTACCGAGACTGCCCTTAAAAATAATAACGCAGAGTCTTTGCGCTGGATAATTACTGATAGCAATACAGGTAAGCAGCTCGCCATTAGAGATGCTGTCCAAAAGATAAATTATCCCGACGCTACTACCCAAAGCGACAAGTGTTACGTAGTCTTGGATGTACCTAGTACCGTTTTCCAAGAGACGAAAAACGTTACTGTTACTGCTATATACTATGATAAAGACGAGCATGTAATCGGTTTTGGCTCCGATATCGACGAGGTTACTTGGAATAGCGATAAGGAAACCGGCGCCATCTCCAATGGCAGCTTCTTCTCTGAAAAAGATGCTCAGTATAGCTTAACCGCTTCTCCTAAGTCTTTTAATAAAGGTGAAATAACTGAGTTGGCTTACAACGTAACCGAAGGCACTACTACTGCCAACATTATCGGCTTAGTTGATATTGGCAACTACAGTGATATTGAAGGCTACATTCAGCCTGAAGAAGTAAAAGCTGGCGAGTATCCTACTCCCGGAAGATACAAAGGCGTGGCTTATACACCTTCTGAGGGCGCTACTGTAAAAATCAAACTGGATAGGGCCAGTAATTCCGAATATACCCAAAGTGCTACGGTGTACGTTACCGATCGTACCTCCAAACTTAGTGTGGGCGTTAAGGACCATTACGAAAAAATAGTTTTAATTCCGGATAACGTAAAAGCGCAAGGAGAGACCCAAGCTGCCGACTACGCTCTCGGTCAGACAAAAGCTACCGACAGTAAAAAGACTGACGAAACTTACGGCGTTCGTCAATTGCCTTTAGAAGTGCACTTAGATTGGAGCGAAGGTGAAAGTGCTAAGCCCAACTTCCTTCCCGAAGTCG
Organism: Candidatus Bruticola papionis; assembly: GCA_002407045.1. Classification (GTDB taxonomy): domain Bacteria; phylum Vulcanimicrobiota; class Xenobia; order Xenobiales; family Xenobiaceae; genus Bruticola; species Bruticola papionis. The sequence continues at coordinate 1,449 of DHKB01000061.1, forward strand.
ACATTAAGGACGTAACTTTTATAGTTAGAAACAGCTCTAAAGAGGCTTTTAAAAGCGAAGAAGTTGCTGTAGAAAATGGCATTGTAAAATTTAAACAGCCTAAGCTCGGTAGTCTTCTTAATTTCAGCGTAGAAGCTACCTACGGTAAAGCTACTGACAAGTTGGAAGGCCAGGCTGTTCCCGCCGAGGTGGAAGTTGGTTTGGCCAGCCAAGCTGATGCTAGCCAAAATGAATTTACTTCCGAAGTAGTAAACGAAGGTACCACTGATCTCAAGATGTACGCTCGCTTTAAATACGATACAGTTGATGCTAGTTCTACTTCCTACCTCTTCGAGATTCCTGAGAGTGCTGGTTTCACTTATCCCAGTACCGCTGCCATTTTCTATAAAAATGGCACTATCTACAACGCTCCAAGTGCTACCGTCAAGATCGTCGGCGCTGACCAGCAAAAGGCCAACGACTACTCTGTTACCATTAAGAACAACTATAAGGAAAACCTGAACGTTAGGTTTGTGGAAAAGGGCGCCATTCCTTACACCAACCAAATTGAAGCTTTTGGTGCTTTCACTAAGCTTAACATCGACAACCTTCTCGACATGGTAATCGCTCCTAAGACTGAAGTAGATCCTACTCCCAGTCCCAGCCCCACTCCCGGTGGCAACCCAGACCCTGATCCAGGCGACGAGCCCTAAGTAATAGTCCATCCCCTCAGCCTTTAGTTTATAGCTAAAGGCTTTCTGGCCCGGATCTTCTTTAAGAAGCTCCGGGCCTTTTTTGGCTTTTTTCTTACTTTTTACTTGCCAATTGAGCGAACATTGTATATAATCCGTCATACGGGACTGCTTCGCTAAGCGTTGGAGCTGTCGTGACATGTGCGTCTTGCATACACGAAACGAAGAGTAGACGGTATCAATTTTAGGGCCAGATAGTTATCTAGGCTGAAGTAGATGTGTTTTACGACACCATTTGAATGCAAATTTGCAAGCACCAAGTTAAAGTTTTTCCCCAGTTTTGATCAAGGCCGTGTACAGTGGAGGCCGGTTACTGTACAATTTTTCATTGCATTAAAGATGCAATAGCGAACAATCCTTCCGTAGCTTCTCCAAGCCAAACGACTAAAGGAATTGCTAAGAAAAAAATAGGCAAATTCAAAAAGTTGAGGAGACGCTGTTGTATTTGCACTACTCCTTACATAGTACAAAGCAACAACGTCGCCAAAACAGAGCTAAAAACGCCCCCAAAATGCGCTTTAGTTCTAAAACCAACAACCGACGAAACTTCGTTTCGGGGAGATCTTCCAGGGGCTCGCAACGGCCTGAGAAAACGCTGCGAATGGAAGGTTTCCCCGAGAAAGGAGAAGTTTATGCCGCTTACCCTGCTAGTAGCATGATTCTATTATAGAAATCATTAAAAGGCAAGTTCGGCTATCCTAGCACCCAACATATTCATACATTTATTGTATAAAATACAATATTAACATACAATAAACCGATTATATCGGCAGCATATACCTTTTTATTATTAAAAATATCGCCCACCTAAACATAATAGCAATATATGGGCACCTTTTTTGTGACTCAATCAGCTTAAGTGCGCCCCCTGTTGTGGTGAACAACGGGAGTTTGGGGCTGTCTTTGAAAAAGGGCTATATAAGACAGAGGCTTGGCTTTTTTCAACTGATCCCCTGAAAAAAACCAAGCAATTCACCAGCAAAAAAAACAAGCCTGCAAGCAAATGCTCGCCTAAACACATGTCCACTGTCTGTTTCCAATAAGGATATGTGCCGAAAAGAGATATTTTGTGTCTCTAGCGAGAGTGAAGAAGTTTTTGGCACCTTCTTCACAAGCAACTATCATAGACAGTTTCCCAACTTGACTGTCCATAAAGTGCAATTTCCAAACTCGGTTATTTTGCTCTTCAATATAGAGCAAATAGTAAGGATTTTACACAAATTTTAGTTAAGCAGGCATGGTGTAAGGCCTCCCGTCCGAGTCGTGAGGCCTTATACCATTTGGTTATATCGTTCTAATACCATAAGTACTGCTAAATGATGAGCTCTTTGATAAAATAAGTCAGAGCAATTTCGCTCCGTTTGCTTGGCCAGGTGCTCAATATCTATATGGCAACACTTTTCCCAAGCTAGCAATTGCTCTAGAAGCGGCTGCTTAGCCAAATCTTCCGCTTTATTCCAAGCGTCTTCATCATTTAATAATGTGCTTAAAAGGTGTCTATTTTGGCTTAACCAAAGGCTACATTTCTTTTTAAGTGAAGGTGAAGCATAGCGAAGATAATTTATTTCTATTTGCTTATAATAATTCTTATTAGCTTGTAAAAGCTCAGGTTTACCAATTGTCCAAGCTTCGGCTCCAGTATTATTAGACCAAGCCAAATGGTGAGAGGGCCAAATTTGTTCAGCTGGCAAAGCTAATAAACGATTAAAATCAGCCAGTTGTTCAGCTAAACTACAATTACTTTTGGGAAAAGGCAAGGGCCCTTCACAGCTATCAGCGGCAAAGAGAATTTTTAATTGCGGTACCCACACAGCCAACTGACCTTCACAGTGGGCAGAAACTTTTACAAAAGTTACTTCTAAATTACCTAAGAAGATTTTTTCCCCATCTGCCCACAAAAGATCGGGCAATTCAATAAAAGAGGCTGCAAAATAAGCTCCATCAGTAAATTCTTGGCGGCGTTTTACTTCCTGGAAGCGTAAATCTTGGCGCATAGCCAAAAAGGTTTCTAAAGAAGAACTTATATGCAATTTTGAGCCCCAAGCTTGCCGGAAAGCCCGATTAGCCCAAGCGTGATCCCAATCGCGATGCGTATTAAGTAAGAAATACTGTCGCGGCTCTAGGCTGTTTTCAGCCAACAATTTTTCAGTACAACTAAGCATATAAGCGGCTAAGTTTTCGTCCCAACCGCTATCAATAAATAAAAGACCATCTTTGGAAGCCAAAATATAAGCTGCCATAAAGCGATCCAATAAAAATCCCCCCGCCAAGACCTTTTCAGTAGAAGTCGAGTCGGAGGGAATTTTTATAGAAAAATATTGGCAGCGTTCTTGCAAAGCCACAGCTTTTTCCACCTTGTAAAGTTAAGGAATAGAAGGCGCTTCGCCAGCATTGACCACTCCTCCGCCCTCGAAATGAGGTACATGAATAGGAGCATCAGAATTTTCGTTGCCAATATCGACCGTCTGAGGATAAACATCTTCGCTTTCGGGAAGAGGTTCAGAACTAGGGCTAGGCTCGGCAGCAGGTTCGTAAGCTCGAACTGGAGATTGGCTTTCCGGAGTAGGTTCAGTTTGGGTAGGCTCAGTGCCACTATCATAACTTGGCTCAATATTGGAGTTTATACTATCCACTTCAACTCTAGGCTCAGTTTCAGCAGTAGACTGTTGCTCAGAAGCTGGCCCAGACGAATTGCCTTCCTCGCCTTCTTTAGTGTTATTTTTAGAAGTAGCCGAGGCTGTTACTTTACCAGGCTTATATTCTTTTATAAAAACATTATTAAAACGAACGTCGATAATATCTACCTTTTTCAACTTCATCTTAAATTGATTAAGCAAAGTACGAGCAATTTCTAATTTAACATTAAAGTTATCCAAAGTACCTAACTTAATAAGGGTTTCATGATCCAAAAAGTTGATGTGAGCGCTGACGCTTTGCACACTATCCACAGAGTAGAATAAAGGCTTTATATCGATAGTTTTTTCAAATTGAGGAGCAGCCTTAAGGACAACGTTAATTAGAGCATTTTTCATTTGTCCATGCCTAGGTATATCAAAATCGACCTTGAGACGAGGACACTCCACGCCGGGACGTTCTTCGCCCAAAATATAGCCTTCTTTATCGACTATAAACCAATGGTTGCGACTCTTTTCCGAATAAACTAATACCGCAGGCTGGCGCTCTTTAATTTTGATAACAGCTTGGCCGTTTCTCTCCAAAGAGACACTATTTTCCAAAATAGCCGGATCACTTAGAGGATGAGACCCACAATTGAGCCACACAGCCCAATAAAGCAAACCAGGCTTGTAAGGAGACTCGCGCTCTACTTCCTCGGCACTGAAAAGATTATTGCCCTCCACACGAACGTGAGCGATCTTAAATACAGGCGAAAGAAGAAATATACCCTGGGCCATACAGAAAAAGATTATCAATAATACTCGCCGCAGCAAATGCATGGAATGCACGGTCTATTCCTCGTTCTTGTCAAATAGTCTGGGCCAAAGCCGGAACAAAAGAGGACAGCTGCCCTAATATATAGGCAACGTGCCCTCAATGAAGCTCTAAAGAATTAAAGACGATCAGTTAGCGCAAGGTTGAGAAGGAGCGGTCAAAAACTCGGCACAGCGGGCAGCACATTTATTAATGTCACCAGCACCCAAGAAGATTACAATATCACCAGCACGGCAGTTTTTGCCGATATAATCTAAAATATCAGCGGCAGTAGGAGTATAAACTACAACCTTAGGAGCACCGAACTTGCGTACGCCTTCCACAATAGCTTCCGCACTCACACCCTCAATGGGCTTCTCGCCAGCAGAGTAAACGTCAGTTACCAACAAAACATCAGCTTCACCGAAAATAGTGCAATATTCATCCTGGAAAAACTTAGTGCGAGTATAACGATGGGGCTGGAAAACTGCAATCACTCGCTTAGCTTCACCAGTATGAGCAGCTTTTATGGCCGCTTTAATTTTGCTAGGATTGTGGGCATAATCGTCAACAATAGTAACACCGTCGAACTCACCTAAAATTTGGAAGCGACGTTGCACTCCTCTGAAACCAGCCATATAGCGAGAAATATCTTCGAACTTTAAGCCTATTTCTAAGCCGATAGCTACTGTAGCCAGAGCATTTTGAATATTATGCAAACCAGGCACACGCAAAATAAGCTCGCCCAACTTTTGGCCATTGCGCACTACAGTACAGCGAGAAGCGTAATCGGCAAAGTTAATATCTATAGCGTGAACTTCGTTATCTTGGCCTAAGCCATAAGTAATAACTTTGCGTTTTACTCTGGGAATAAGGGAGCGAACTCCTTCATGATCACCACACATCACTACGAAGCCATCTTCAGCTACGCGGTGAGCAAATTGTAAAAAGAGCTCTTCTACACGCTGGCCGGTCTTTTGATGATCATAACCACAATCGCAATAAGCTTCAGTAGATAAGTTGACGTCGGGATCGATGCTAGTTATTACAGCTGCGTAGGGGGAAAGATCGACAAAGGAAGCGTCAGATTCATCAGCTTCAGCCACCAAATAACTGCCATCACCCAATTTGGCATTGGATCCTAAATCGTTTAGCTCACCGCCAACAACTACTGTGGGATGCAAATTGGCACTTTCCAACATAGTAGCAATCATGGAAGTAGTGGTAGTCTTACCGTGAGTACCAGCTACAGCTATGCCTTTAGTGGGCTTCATAAGCAAGCTAAGCATATGACCGCGCTGCACGATTAAAATGTGGCGTTTTTTAGCTTCCACAACTTCCGGGTTGTCGGCTGGTACGGCAGAAGAGACCACTAAAATGTCGGTGTCGGCAGGTACGTTAGCCGCACTATGACCACAAAAAATTTGGGCTCCCAGCTCCTCTAAACGCTGAGTAATGCGTGAGCTCTTCAAGTCGGAACCAGAAACGCTATGTCCCATCTGTAACAGAATACGAGCGATACCGCTCATACCAATTCCCCCGATACCAACAAAATGGGCATGTTTAAAGTCCAACATGACGTTACCTTTCATTTTCATTCTAACGAGAATTTTGCAACCTTCAGAAAACAGCTACTGAACACTTGGACTGAAGGGCGGAACAAAATATAGGCTAACAACCTAAGAAGACAAGTTGTTTGCCTTAACGAGGACACCTCTAGCGTCCTTTTTTAGATAAAGCTTGGGTCCTATTTTTATAGACAATCTCAAGGATTTGAGCAATTACGGCCTCGGTAGCTCCCCTATGTCCCAAGGCGGCAGAAGCCTGGGCCATTGTTGCCAATTTCTCTTTGTCATCTAAAAGGGCAACTAAATTGTTAGCCAGCTCGGTTTCGACTTGCTTATCTAAAATAACCTGAGAAGCTCCATTACTTTCCAGTATTCTGGCGTTAGCTTCCTGATGGTTTTCAGCAGCATAAGGATAGGGAACCAGAATAGAAGGCAAACCACGAGCGGTAATTTCCGCCAAGGTAGTAGCCCCGGAGCGACAGATAACTAAATCGGCAGCAGCATACAAAGAAGCCACATCTTCGGTGTAGGCCAAAGGACGATAGTCTATCTTGTGGCCAGCTACTAAGTCGCCGCTGCGAGCAGTCACTTCCTCGATATGTTTCGGGCCAGTAAGATGAATTAAAGTAAGATCACGATCGACTAACGTAGGCAAAGCGGCCAGAATAGCGTTATTTAAACTGGAAGCTCCCTGACTTCCTCCCATAGCAACCACACAACAACGCTCAGCAGGAATTTGCAAAGCCTGTCTGGCCTCGGCCCTTCCTTTAAGCAAAATGGAAGTACGCACTGGGTTGCCAGTCAAAACAGCTTTGGAACTTACAGAGACGCCATAATTACCAGGCAAAGATAAGCATACTTTTTTAGCCAAGTAAGAAATAAATTTGGCCGATTTGCCCAAGAAAGCGTTTTGTTCCATAAGCAAAATGGGAATATCCAAGCAAGCGGCCGCTAAAGCTACAGGAGCGCAAACGTAGCCACCAGAAGCGACTACAATGGAAGGCTTAAAAATTAACAGATGATACAAACTTTCCAAAAAGCCCAAGCCAGTTTTACCCACAGCTAAAAGCTTATCAAAGATGTTACCACTAAGCCCTTGAGCATGAATATTTTTGAGAGTGTAACCAAGCGGTCCCACAATTTCGCGTCCTACACCTCGGTAAGAGTCGAAAAATAAAGTCTGAACACCATTCTGCCTGAGCACCTCAGCCACAGCTAAAGCAGGATATAAATGACCTCCTGTACCTCCCCCAGCGAAGGCTACTTTCAGAGGTTGCGAGCCCATAAGAACACGAACTGGAGAGGGTAAACAAACGTCTCCACTTGAAATAGGTGATTGCTCGGAAGCTTTAACGCTCTGGCTTGCTTCTGCTACCTTTTGCTGCTGGCCCAGCACCTCAGAAGCGGAGTTGGAAGTTCTCCGGTTGCCGAAAGCTTTAGCTATAGCTTTAGCCACTTCCGGAGAAACTGCTTGCAAAGGACGAGCGGCAGAACGCTGCTGCTGTTCATTTTTAATCTGGCTCTGATTATCTTCTGGCAAAACGACTACACCCCTAGAAAAACTTGCCGCTTACTATTGGTCAAAATGACCGCGACTTCCTGGCTAAGCGAGTCCATTTTACAACATTTAAGCAGAGCAAATTGGCCTTTAAGCATAAGTCTACTGCCTAATTAGGCATTTAACTAAAATTATTTTAGCTCTCTCTAGCCCTATATCAAGGGATAAGTATAAGGCGACCTAAAGGATTGAGCTATAGCGGAGAAATTGCAATTGCAAAATAAACAGCCACCCAATCTGAACAACTTGGCCTAGAGCAATTCCCTTGAGTGACTGTTTATTTTGTATCTGTAGCCTAAGACTTAACTTGGCGACTTTTGCTCTCCATTTTCTTCGGAATTATCCTCAGAATCGTCATTAGTATTCGTTGCTTCGGCAACTGAAGACCAGCTAGCTTTAATAGCTGGACGAGGCAACTTAGCTTCACTTTTTACGCGAGCGCCAGCGACAATAGCTTCCCACTCGCTACTATTAACTGGAGTAACGCAAACTTGCTGATCCGAAGAAGAAATAGTAGCTCCTTCGCGCGGAATCTTGCGCTTTTTGGGCGCAATTATATCTTGCTTAGGATTTGTTTCAACATATCTGGAAATATTAAGCAATATGCCCATAGAGACCAAAGTAACCATAAGCGAACTGCCTCCAGCGGAAACAAAGGGCAAAGGCAATCCCTTATTGGGAAGCAAGCCAGTTACTACACCTATATTGAATAGAGCTTGGCCGGTCACCTGAACGGCAATACCAAAAGCGACCATAGATTTGTAAGGGTCCTTGCAATCTGAAGCCACACGCAAACAGCAACAAATTAAACAAACAAACAAAAGCAAGAGACCAAATGCCCCCACAAACCCTAATTCCTCACAAATGATAGCGTAAATAAAGTCGCAGTGCATTTCTGGTAGAAAATCGAACTTTTGACGTGAGAAAGGTATCCCTACTCCCCAAAAACCGCCAGAGCCAATAGCGATAAAGGAGTTGACTGCCTGATATCCAGCTCCCTGACTGTCGGCAAAAGGATCGAGCCAAGAGACAATTCTTGACATACGGTAAGACTCTTTTAAAAGTAGAGCCACAACTCCCAGACAACCGCCTAAAAAGGCCATAGTAATAAGCTCTAAAGCGGTACCGGCTACAAAAATCATAATAGCCATAGTGGCTACAATTACGATAACTGTACCTAAGTCTTTACCTATCTCAATTAGAGTAAGCATAAAACCGCTAATAAACATAGCAGGCCAGAGTACTTTTAGGCTTTCAACTGCTCCTTTCCACTGCGCCTTAAGCCAATCTTGGCTGAAAATATGCCACCAAGAGTTTTTATCTTGAGCTCCATTTTTACTTTTGACAACAGATAGCTGAGCTCGACTGACCTCCATAATTTTTTTGCGGTTATTTACTAGATACCACGCCCAAAGCAAAATAGTGGACAATTTGGCCAATTCACCAGGCTGAAAGCGAAAGCCGCCTATGCTAATCCAACGGTGCACCCCGTTTACAGAAGCACTTAACAGAGTCCAAATGAGTAAGAGGATGGTAACTACTATCAGCGGCCAGGTGAACTTGCTACGCAACTCACTAATATCGGGGCCTTTGTAAATGATAAACATCAACACCAAGCCCATGAGCATAGACATAAGTTGACGCACAAAGAAATGGAGCGAATTATACTCATACTCTGCCGACATAGCTCCCAAGCCCAAAGAAGCTGAAAGCATAACTAAGAGCCCGAAGCCAACCAGAGCCATAATAATAGTTAGGATAGTGCCCGTCAGCGGTTTATTAAAATATTCAAATTTCAATTATATGCAACCTCCGGCCTTTTTTCGTCGGGCACCTTAGCGGATCTTAAGCGCATACTCAGCAAAAAGTTTGCCACGCTCTTCAGCATTGTGGAACATATCGAAGCTAGAACAAGCTGGCGAAAGAAGCACAGTACCGCCACTTTCTTTCACTTTTTCCCAACCCAAATTAACAGCTTCTTCTAAAGTGGCCGCGCGGAAAATAGGCAAAGTTCCAAATTGTAAAACAGACTTTTCTAATCTATCGGCAGCTTCTCCAATTAAAATCAGATAATTACAACAATCGAGAATAGCTTTTCCTAAGGGAGAAAAATCGAAGCCTTTATCTTTGCCTCCAGCAATCAGTACCAGAGGGCCACTCTTAAAAGCTTCAACAGCCGCAATCACAGAGCTGGTATTGGTAGCCTTGGAATCGTCAATAAAACGCACGCCCTTATAATCGCGCACTTCTTCCATACGATAGTGCAAAGGCTTATGGGCAATAAAAGCGCGACGAATAGTCTCTTGGTCGATATGAAGAAAACGAGCTACAGCAGTAGCAGCTAAAGCATTAGCCAAATTGTGAGGGCCAGGCAAGCCAGGATATTCATCTTCATTCCATTCAACTACTGGCTCGGCACAAGATTCATTGCGATACCAAATTAAACCATTTTCATACCAAGTGCCTTTGGCTACAGGATGATCAATTGAAAATGTCATAATCTGAGGGCAAGCCGGAACTTCGGGAGCTGGATAAGTAGGTAACCAAGAAGGCAATTTGCCTTCACGCAAAAGTGTGGCCATATGCCTAGCTTCAGGGTCGTCATCGCTGAAAATGGCCAGATCTTTGGGGCCCATACGAGCAAAAAGACGAGCTTTAGCTGCAAAATATTCCTCTAAATTAGGGTGACGATCCAAATGATCGGGAGTTACATTGGTAAGTACGCCAATATGGGGATGGAATTGGTCGACACTTTCTAATTGGAAACTAGATATTTCCGCCGTTACAAAACCATCAGGACGAGCTTTGCCTACTTCGGCGACTAGCGGATTACCAATATTGCCTGCTAATACAGAGCGATCTCCTAACATACGATCAATCAAAGTAACTGTAGTAGATTTACCGTTGGTACCAGTTACGGCAATAAAAGGAGCTGGAGAAATGCTCCAAGCAATTTCTACTTCACCTAACACTTTGACGCCCATAGAGAGCGCTTTTTCTATCAGGGGACTGTGAATCGAGACGCCGGGGCTAATCACGATAATATCGCTTTGCAAAACACGCTCGGAGTGGCCTCCGCACTCATACTCTACAGGGAGCTTACTTAACGCTTCAAGAGCTGTCCCCAATTGCTCGGCTTTTCTAGTATCGCTAACTAAAACATGAGCGCCACGCTGACTGAGCACTTGTGCTAAAGCTACGCCACTTTTGCCCATTCCCAAAATGGCAATATTTTTGCCTTTGTAATCGTGAATTGTATTGGAGTTAGTCATTATAGACCTCCCAAGCAGTAAAGAACGCCTAACAAAGCTAAGATTACAGAAATAATCGTAAAGCGAGCTGTTACTTGAACTTCATGCAAACCGCTCAACTCAAAATGATGATGAATTGGACTCATCTTAAAGATGCGCTTACCATTAGTTAATTTGAAGTAAGAAACTTGGATAATTACGGAAAGAGCTTCTATAACGAAAATGCCGCCCACCAAAACAAGTAAGAACTCTGTACCAGTCAAAAGGGCCAAGGATGCCAAAGCTCCTCCCAAAGCCAAAGATCCGGTATCTCCCATAAAAACTCTAGCGGGGAAAACATTGTACCAAAGAAAACCTACGCAAGCTCCAGCCATAGCCGCAGAAGCGATACACAACTCGGTATGACCAGTGTGAGCGGCAATAATAGCATAAGCCAGTAAAGCGGCTGTGCATGTACCTCCCGCTAAGCCATCTAAACCATCAGTTAAGTTTACAGCGTTGACAGTGCCACTAGTAAGTAAAAGGATAACGGCCAGCACAACCCAGACACTGCCCACAAAGCCAACTAAGGGAATATTTACGCCAAAATTTTGACGAGTAAGAGCCAAATAGGCGAAAAGGATCAGCCCCAGCACCAACAACACAGCCATCTTGTGACGCGCCTTTAAACCTAAGCTGCGATGTTTCATAAGTTTACTCAAGTCGTCTACCATGCCTAAACCGGCACAAACCACTACAGTAAAACGGAATATCCACAAATCTAGGCTGTTGGGAGCCCAAAAACTGGCAATTAAACCAGCTAAAATTAGTACAATGCCTCCCATAGTAGGAGTGCCAGCCTTGGAAAGGTGAGCCTTAGGCCCCTCCTCTCGAACCTCCTGTCCCCAACCGTGACCTTTAGCCCAACGTAAAAAGATGGGCATACTTACTAAAGCTAATCCCAAACCTGTCAGGATAGCTAATCCAACAGAATGCAGCCAAGGCAAACTACACATAAAGCGCCTCTTTCTTTAATTTTATAATCAAAAATATCGCCAATTATACAACATAATTGGCTCTAATCTTTTGAGCTAAAGCAGAAAGATTTATAGAATGAGAGGCTTTTACTAACAGATAATCGCCAGGATGACGTAAAGCATTTAGCTTTTCTAAAGCTTGCTCAAAGTCGGCGGCCCAAACGGCCTTTAAGCCACGCTCTTGGGCATGGCGCACTGTATAGCGACTCAATTCGCCTACACCTATTAAAAGTTCCACACCACCATTAGCACAAATAGTTCCTAACTCCTCATGCATTTGTCGCTCATTGCCACCCAGTTCAAGCATGTCTCCCAGAACGGCAATGCGCTGCCTTTTCTGAGTTTGACAACTAGTAAGCTGACTTTCACTAGCTAATAACTCCGGCAATTTGGCCAACAATTCCAGAGCAGCTTTTACAGAACTGGGAGCAGCGTTATAAGAATCGTCGATTAAAACTGTGCCATCTGGAGCTATTTCCATTTCCAAACGCTTGCCCGTAAGCAAACAAGAAGCTAACCCTTGGGCCGCCTCCTCTACCGAAATGCCCACTTCATAGCCAGCAGCCAAAGCAGCCAACATATTGGCACAATTATGGCGTCCCGGCGCAGGCAAGAAAAGTTCTTTCTCTCCTTCAGGACAAACAAAACGCACCGTTTGTCCACAGGTCAAACGCCGCATAGCCGAATTTTCTGAGCGTTCTCCCAGGCGAATCTTTTCTTCAGCAGCCAATAAATGCCAATCAGCTTCAGCATTATTGACAGCAAAAGAGACACGCTTTCCTAAAGCATGTTCGCACAAAAGTTCATAAAAATCGGAATCAGCAGGCAGAATAGCTGCACCATCTTTAGAGCTATAATCCAAAAGCTCAGCTTTAGCTAAGGCTATTTCTCGACGAGTGCCCAAACGTTCTAAATGAGATTCACCTATTGTAGTAATAATACTGACTTGAGGTTGGGCAATTTTAGCCAAGCGCTCGATTTCTCCGCGAGCTCTCATGCCCATTTCCACTACAGCCCATTCGCTCTCTTGACTTAAAGAAAGCAAAGTTTCGGCAAAACCAACCTCATTATTATGATTGGCCAGTGTGGCTCCCACACAATATTTTTGTCCCAGAATGGCCTTAGCAAAATCTTTGGTAGTAGTTTTGCCTACAGATCCAGTGATACCTAAAACTTTAACTCCACAGTAGTGCATATAATAGCCACTGAGCAACAGATAAGCTTGCAAACCGGAATCTACGTAAATTATACGATCTCGGTAAGCTTCAGGTACGGAAATTTCTCCAGCTTCACGCTTCGACCAAAGGGATGCGGCCGCGCCTCCTTGCAAAGCCAACTCAACAAATTTGTGAGCATTAAAGCGCTCTCCACATAAAGGCACAAACAATCCTCCCGCCACAGGATGTCTGCTATCAGTAAAAAGCCCAGTAAAAGAGTAGTCGTTGGCTATATTTTTGGGCAATTCGGTATTAAGTACCTGAGCTACAGCCCCAGCTTGCCAAATTTTGTCCATAATTCAGATTGATAAGTTCCGTTTCTAAAAAGATAACTGTACAACAAAGTCCCCTCACCCTAAAGACAAAGAATCCAAGGTGAGAGGACTGCCGAAAATAGGTAAAAATTAGAAAGCGCTGCCGACAACGTAGCGACTATGGTCTAAAGCTCGACGATTCCAAGCAGTTTGCATACGGATCCGACTAATGGCCAAACTATCTAAAGCTCCCGACCCAAGAGCAGATTTGCTTAAAGCCTTCTTAGCTTGCTCAACATCATCGAAGTGGGTCGTGTGGTCGCCGAATTTTTGATAAGTTTCATGGCCTTTACCAGCAATAACGACAGTATCACCTGGCTTAGCATTGCTTATCGCTTTTTCTATAGCTTCAGCCCTATCATAAATAATTTCGACGTGCTCCATATTAGAGGTGGAAATGCCAGATAAGATTTGCTTAACAATACTCTCAGGAGCTTCGCTGCGCGGATTATCAGTAGTGATATAAACTTTGTCAGCTTTTTCTACAGCTAAGCGCCCCATAATGGGACGTTTCCCTTTATCACGATCGCCTCCGCAACCAAATACTAAGCAAAGGCGTCCAGTCGTGATTAGACGAGCTGAATCAAGCAAATGCTCTAAGCCATCGGGAGTGTGAGCATAATCGACAATAACCGTAAAATTTTGTCCCCTGCGCACTAATTGGAAGCGACCAGGAACCGCAGCTACCGATTCAAGCGCTTTTACCACACAATCTAAGCCAATGCGCAAAGCCATACCTACGGCCACAGCCGCCAAAGCGTTATGCAAATTAAATAAACCGGATAATTGTAAGTTGACATCACGCTCGCCAACTCTAGTCTCAAGTGTAAAGCTCAAACCGCTGGGGCCGGCAACTACATTAAAAGCACGCACATCAGCTTTGTTACTAGTTCCGTAAGTGATAACCGGAACTCTATCTTTTATAAGCCCGATAAGACGCTCACTATAAGGATCATCTAAATTGATCACAGCAAAAGGCCCCACCGCTCTTTCGCCGTAAACGCCCAGACGAGTGAAGAGCTTCGCCTTAGCTTGGAAATAGTTTTCCATAGTACCATGGAAATCTAAGTGATCCTGAGTCAAGTTGGTAAAGACAGCAATGTCATAAGGTATACCATAGACGCGATCTAAAGCTATGGCGTGAGAAGATACTTCCATAACGACACTGTCTTGCCCAGCTTCTACCATTTGAGCAAACATTTTATGCAAATCGAAAGAGCCAGGAGTAGTATTGGAAAGCTTTCGCACTTCTCCAGCTACATGAGCTTCAATAGTACCCAACATGCCAGGATCGTAACCGGCAGCTTTGAGCACAGCTTCTACTAAATAGGAAGTAGTAGTTTTGCCATTAGTACCAGTAATGCCAATATTAAGCAATTTTTGGGCTGGATTGCCGAAAAAGTGAGATGCCAAAATAGCCAGAGCCCGACGAGTCTTTTTGGTTTTTATAAAAGTGATCCCAGAATTAGCTACGTCCTCGGGTATATGCTCTACTACCAAAGCTTTAGCACCTTTGGCCACAGCGTCGGCGGCGAAAGCGTGACCGTCACTTTGGAAGCCGGTAACACAAACAAAAAGATCTCCGGGCTTTACTTGTCTAGAATCGCAACTCAAGCCGCTAACTTCCACACAAGGATCGCCTATAACTTCAGCATGTTTCAGCAGTTGACTTAACTCAGCTATGCTTGCCATAACTTTTTTCGAGTTCTCCTCACTTTACTCAACGTACCTTTTACAAACCCGTTTCCGGATTTAGTTGTTTATAGCCCGGAGTTGGAGGTACTCCCAACACAGGCAAAATCTTGGTACAAATCTTATTGAAAACCGGAGCAGCGACCAAACCACCATAATAAATAGGCCAAGGCTTTTCGATCTTGACAACAGCCACAATTTCTGGATTGTCGATAGGAGCAATGCCCACAAAACCGGCGATGTACTTTTGTTCCATGTAGCCGTGTTCACCAGCAACTTGAGCAGTTCCAGTTTTGCCTCCGACCCTATAACCAGGTACTCTGGCCCTAGAACCGGTACCATGACTAATTACTCCAGCCATCACTTCACGCATTTCTTGAGCTCCACTTTTAGTCATGGGCTTGCTCAAAACTTCCGGCTTAAGCGAGTGAATCACTTCCTTATAAGCTCCATCTCGACTTTCGTCGGCTTCTCTGCGCATGTATTCATGAACAACTTTACCATCTGGATTGATAATTTCTTTTACCAAATGGGGCTTCATGCGCACACCGTCATTAGCGATAGCTTGCACAGCTGAAGCTAGTTGCAAAGGCGTGATAGCCACTCCCTGTCCAAAGGAAATATTAGCCAATCTAAAACGTCCCCACTCTCTCCAATCATCGAAGAGACCGCAAGACTCGCCCAATACTTCCGTACCAGTAACGTGACCGATGCCGAATTTATCCAGACCTTCGCCCATCTTTTTCTTGCCTAATTCTAGAGCGAAAGACGCCGTTCCAGTATTAAAAGAGTAAGCCACAATATCAGCAATAGTCTCGTATCCTTTGGAATAGAGTCCATCGTCGGCATTATTGACTACATCGCCTTCTATGTAGAGGCGGCCAGGGCAATAAAACTGAGAGCTGGCTCTATATCCATTATTGATAGCTACGCCAGCTGATAGAACTTTAAAAATAGATCCTGGCTCATAAACATCACAAACAGCCCTGTTGCGCCAACGTTCCTGAGGGAACTTATAATAAGTGGCTGGGTCGAAGTCAGGATAGGTGGCCATAGCCAAAATATCGGCATTTTTAGCATCAAGCACCACTACGGAGCCGCCAAAAGCATTGAACTTTTCTACTGTTTTTTTCAGCTCTTCTTCAACTATAAACTGAATGCGCTCATCTATAGTGAGAACTATACTGCTGCCATTGAGAGAACTTTCATCAAAATCTTTGCTCTTTTTAACCGTAGCCGAGGGAGCTCCCGGAATAGCATTTCCAGAAACATCCATTGCTTCGGAAGTCTTGTAGGCTTTGGGAGTAAGCTCACGATCGAAGAAAAGTTCAGTTCCTTCCACACCTTCTTCATCGCGATTGACAATACCTAAAATATGGGAAGCTAAACGCCCTTTAGGATAAAAACGGTGGCCCGAATTTTCTCTGGCGACCTCTATACCGTAAAGTGGGTTTTTAGTTTCGTCGTCAGGATCATCTTTAGGCTGCTTCTCTCTATAAAGTTTTTTTACAGCGTCGCACATGTCATCGGGCGCTTTATACTTTAAGTTTACAAAGGTATCGCCGCTGCTTAAAATGGAATAGAGTTCGCCCTGATCCATTTTCAAAATAGGGGCCAGCCAAGCGCTCACTTGAGCCGGGTCTTTTATCTGATAAGGGTGACTATTGATGGAACGGCGATCGCTGCTAGTAGCTAAGGCCTGATGATTGCGATCGAGAATGTCTCCTCTGAGACCACGTTTGACACCTACAACTTGTTTTAGGTAGCTTTGCTTCTTTTGCGCTTCGTATTTATAAAAGCTGTCATTAAAGCACTGAAGCCAGAGTTGTCTAAGCATGACTATGCTAAGAAACACTAGCAGCAGTACAAAAACCAATATAGCTCTTTGTTTAAAGGTTTCTTTCCAGAGTTTGTCCATACTTTAAGCTTTTTCGCCTATTAACAAATGGTTCGAATTATACAAAACTAGATCTATCCGAACCCCGGTCGCACTTAACCGGTGAAGGCATCTTTCTAAAATTCTACATTAGAACGATTGCTTTAAGCTCTTTGTCTCAAGTACATACCGCAAAAAAATATCCGCGCAGGAACCTGCGCAGATCTTGATCCAGAATTCCGAAAGTGCCCCTCCACAACATTTTTTTATACAAAAAGCCCTGGAGGGAGCGTAGACTTTTACGCCCTACTTACGGATTGTAATCGGCAGAGTTTTTTGAAGGCACGTAAGCGACATTCACCTTGCCATTGTTGGCGACAGATACGCGCACTACTTGCACACCATCGGAAGAAGGATATTGCATGCCCAATTTGAGAGCTTGCTCAGAGATTCTCTCTAAAGAAGACAATTGCTCGACTTGCAAGTCAGTCTCAACTTTTTGTTTTTCTAGGCTTGATAACTTATATTGGGCCCTATTCAACTCGTATTGTACTTCTACTATGCCGGCGTATTGCAAAGTAACTAAAAACAAGAATGATAGCAATACGGCCGAAACACAAAAGCACCATACTTTGGGAACGGTAGCTAGCTTAGGAATTTCAGCCTTAGCCTGAGCTGAAATCGTGTTCAAACCCTCCGTTGAACGCACTGCCCGCCTCCGAATCTGTCTAGTCCATTCAGGCAACCTGCCCATACTGATAGCAGGACGCACACTAAACTGAGACATTTGTTTTCCTCCACCACAGAAAAACTTGCGTAAAATGACCAACCAATTTTTTACCTAAAAGGCAATCTCTAAAATAGAGACTACCTCTTATTACAAACGCTCGGCTACACGCAACTTAGCCGAACGAGAGCGCGGATTTAATTTTAATTCTTCTTCACTTGGAACTACCGGACGCTTTGTGAGTTCTTTGAGAGTAGCCTTGGCGCCACAAGTACAAATGGGAGCCAGAGGAGGACAAGTGCAGTGTCCCAAGCATTGTTTTATAGCCGTCTTGACGATACGATCTTCTAAAGAGTGATAGCTGATCACGGCGATACGCCCCCCAGCGTCAAGCAGACTGATAGCAGCATGCACACCTTTTTCTAAAACAGTCAGTTCGTCATTTACCGCAATGCGCAAAGCTTGAAAAGTTCGAGTGGCTGGATGTATAGCTTTACCCTTACCGTGTGAGGAAGCTCTGGGAGTGGGGACAACATGAGAGATAAGGTTGGCTAGCTCGAAGGTAGTAGCTATAGGCTTTAATTCTCGCTCGGCAATGATAGCTCTGGCTATTCTCCCGGCGAAGCGTTCTTCTCCATAATCGCTTATTATTCTATATAAGTCTTCGTAGGACGCACTATTGACCAATTCGGCAGCACTGGCTATCTCTTCAGAGTCAGACATTCTCATGTCTAAATTTCCATCATATCTGAAAGAAAAACCGCGCCAAGGTGCGTCGAGTTGGTGAGAAGATACCCCCAAATCCATAAGAATACCGTTCACCTTAAAAGTTCCAGCCCGAGCAAGTAGTTCCTTCATATTAGAGAAATTGCCACGTAAAATATTGAAAGAAACTTTACTTCCAGCCTCCCCTTGTAGAACTCCACTTGTCTCTACGGTTTTCGTAGCTTCAGCTATAGCCTCAGGATCCTGATCTATAGAAAATAGACTTCCGCCGCCACACTCGCGCAACTTTTGCAAAATAGCCAAAGTATGGCCACCACCTCCCAAAGTTGCATCTAAGTAGGTACCGCCACGCTCAATTTTCAGAAAATCCAGAACTTCATGCAGAAGAACGGGGACATGATATTCGCTCATTTGATATTATGCCGAAAACAAAACCTTTATATTTTTTCCAACTTACCGTTAATACTTTTTATAGACGCAGACGAAGCAGATTTGAAAGCAAATTTTATAGTTGTATATCTAGCTATACCTGATATTTCTGGCATAGCCTTATCTGTGCTCACTCGCTGCCAATCGTTAAGACTGAGCTGAGCTCTTATAGGATAGACGATTCCTCTTATATTGTTACCAGCCACACTCTTCAAAGATCGCCGCCTCCGGATCTTTATTTATATGAGCATTGTCTGCTTTGGCGCCACCGGAACCGCTATATTTTCCCGACCGACAGAGAAAACCACCCACACGCAGCTTCAACCGTTCCAATAAGTACCGCACCCTACTCCGCATCTTCTCTGATACTAACTATCACAGCTGATTTCGTCAATTAAAACCAGACAAGTCCCGTTCGACTTAGGTTCCCATTTTTCCTGCCTTTTTACACTACATATAGTATTCTTTCAAACTCTATATTGTATATATTCGGTTACAAGCGAGACACTCAGCAGGGCCATAAATGAGACATATCGTCTTATTTAGCCAAGGTATACACTGTATATAAGATATTTTTTACTTATTGATACCAAGCCCCAAAAATATTTTTTTATTTTTCAATTATGGCGCAATGTTAAAAATTTATAATATTTCTTCACAATCTAAAATGCAGAGAATCCCCGCAAAAGATAGTGAATTAGACTTATAACGTAACTTTTATTACAGAGAGTGTATTGTTTGGGTCGTCATATAATAGTTTGTCAAATACAACGGCCAAACATTTTCTTCAGTTAGATAGTTTTAATACTTAAGTATAATTCGTATTGAAGGAAGTTAATTGGTATTTCCTAAATCCGGCCAGGGGAGATGTTTTTAAATTTCAGTTACTCGCTTTTTGCCGACAACGCACAAAATAGACAATTTAATTTTTAGAAAGGAACAATTGACTTTTTCTGCCAATAACTGTCGGCTCCAAACCGGAGCTATCGCAGAGTTGAACTAAATAGAGTTAGTCAATTTACAGCAAAAATGTCCAGTATTTTCAAAAACGGATGGCCCATTCCTAGGTTCGATTTGGCCTTAAATTTTACAGATATTCAATGGCTTGTCAGCGAAATAAGCCAAGCCAGAAACAGCGAAGTAGAAAAATTTGAAAATAAATTTGCCGAACATATAGGCGTCAAAAAAGCCATTTATATGAGTTCGGCTAGGGGTGCTCTATATCTTATTTTACAATGTCTAAACTTAGCTCCCCATTCTAAAGTAATGATCCCGGCCTGGACCCATCACTCCGTACCTGCCGCTATTATTGCCGCTGGCCTACAACCGCACTTAGTGGATATCCGTCAGGGCAGCTGGGTAATGGGGCCTGAAACTATCAAAGATGAAGATTGGGAAGGCGTTTCGGCTATTATTATTACCCACATGTACGGTTGTCCAGCTCCAGCAGAAGAGCTAGCCGCTATAGCTAGAAGCAAAAACATATTTGTAATTGAAGATTGCGCCCAAGGTTTTGGAGCTACTATAAACGGCCAAAAAGTAGGTTTTTTCGGTGATGCCGCAATCTTTTCATTTGCTTTAACTAGTAATTTCACAACCTTGGGCGGTGGCATGGCCGTTTTTCAAAATCAGCACTTAGCTGAAGTAGCCGCTTTGCGTATGCAAGATTCCTACATAGCTCCCAGTTCTTCCATCTATCCACAAATTTTTAAAGCGGCAGCTATGTGGGCGGGAACAACAACTTTAGGCTTTACGGCCAGCGCTTATGTTTTGCTCAGCATCGGTTGGTCTTTTTTAGGCAAAGATGCCTTGCATGGCATGTTCGAAGATAGTATCAATACCAACGCTCCTGACATAAGTTTCAAACCCTCGCCAGTGCAAGCCGCTTTGGGACGGCGCTTATTAGATTGGGCCGAAGAGCAAAATTCATTGCGTACCCAAAATGGCAAAAAGCTGCTTAAACTTTTTCAGAAGGCAGATTTACCTGGACTAATTATTCCAGAGTGTCCAGACTACGGTGAATCAGTCTTTACTTCATTCGTAGTCGGCCATATTGAAAGCGAGAAATTAGCTAGGCAACTTTCCAGCCATGGCATAGATACGTCTCCTGGCTCTTTAAAACCAATACAGCAAATTTCTATTTTCTCCGATTCAGTTAGCTATACCAGCAAGTTGACTAACACGAACTTGCTGGCCCGTGTGCAATTACACTTGCCTATTTATCCTAGACTTAAGGATGCCGACTTAAAACGCATAGTTGAGAGTTGCCGCTATTCACTAGACACTATCCTTCACTACGGAGGGCAAAAAGAATTTGCCCTGCCACAAGTAAAAGACGAAAAGCCCCACTCTGTCACTTACAGGCAAGCAACTGAACTTGCAAAACACAAGAGCCTTACCAAAGTCAAAGCTGCCGCAGACGAAGAAGACACCTACGACATCGATTCCGACTTGGCTGCTCCTGTTGAAGCTACACACGGTGCTCCTCCGCGACCAGTGGCACCACCGTTGCCTAC
>DHKB01000061.1:22568-82034 GCA_002407045.1 Candidatus Bruticola papionis
ACACGCTGCTCCTCCACGGCCAGCCGCCCCACCACTTTCCACTAGGCCGGTTGCCTCTTCGATTGCTAAAAATATTTTAGCTTTACGTAAAAATACGACCTTAAACAAAAGCAGCAGTTCCGATTCAACTGCAGCCGTAAGTGAGCCTATTCTTGCTGAAGCATCCGAACCGACTGCTCATTTAAAAAACTAAACCCAGCACGAATAAACTTGCGCAAAATTAATGGCGGTCATGCAAATTGCCTCTCAAAATTAGGTAGTTTTATGGGCAATTGCAGCTATAACCGCCAACTATATTGGCCGTAGAAGCGGGAGCTGTAACTTGGTGTTATTTACTTGATGGAGAATTGACCTAGTTTAAGGTTTAAGATCAGACGACCTAAGCTGTTGCGCAAGTTCATCAACCAATAAAATACGCTTATTTTTAGAAAAAAATTCTATTTGGAGCATTTATAGAAATATTTCAATAAATAAAACTACAAAATAAAGTGTAATATTTCGCTAATCGATGCGGTTGCTTTTAACTCAAAAAGGTGGCCTAAGGGGATATACATTTTTATTCTCTTTATTCATGCAGAAAGGGGCATTATAAGCAAAATTCGGCTCAATTGAATTAAATTTTTCTTAACCTTTCGCCACTTTCACTCCTTGACTACTTTTTAGGGGCGGTCTACAATTTTGGTGCGAATTGGAATAAAAGCTACGGCTTCCCTTAATGCTGGTTGTTTCGTTGCTTGTATTTAGTCAAAATAAATATGGGTGGGGCATCATCCATTGCGGAGAGAACTCGTAAGACCTGCATTTCAGCAGGCGAGATTTGTTAGTATCCGATGATCCTTGGGTTTTAGCCCTGGGAGATATGTCGAGAAGCTCGCATTCCCGTTGGCAACTTCCTGTTGGAGGAAATTAGAGTGTTTTCTGATCGTACTTTAACTTGCTGTGATTGTGGCGAAACTTTCGTTTTTACAGCCGGTGAACAAGAGTTTTACAATTCTAAAGGTTTTTCCAGTGATCCCCGCCGCTGCCCGGAGTGCCGCCGCAACCATAAGCGCGAGCGTGAGAATGGTTCTTTAGGCCGTTCCAATGGTACTCGTGAGATGTTCGAAGTAGTTTGCGCTGAGTGCGGCAAAACAGCCAAAGTGCCTTTCCGCCCTCGCAACGACAAGCCCGTTTACTGCGCTGAGTGCTTTAAGAATCACGGCGGAGCTCGCCGCTAAATAAAAAGCAATTGATAAGCTGGTGTTTTTTGATGATTTTCTTTTTCTGAAACTTCAAAAAATCGAGGAACCGTCCCTTCGTTCGGGGGGACGGTTTTCTTTTTGTGCGAAGTAGCGCCGCAGCCTTAAGATTTTTTACTTTGATAAAGAAAGTCGCATATATGTTTGACAATAAACTTATAAAACAAGCAGCCCAAGAATTGGCCCAAGGCGGTATGGTAGCTTTTCCCACAGAGACGGTATATGGTTTGGGAGCAGATGCCTCCAATGTAGAAGCTATCCGCAAGGTATACGCCTTAAAGGGTAGACCAGCTGATCACCCTTCTATTGTTCACTTAGATAGTTTGGACAAGTTGGAACTCTGGGCTAGAGAGGTGCCAGAAGCAGCTCGTAAATTGGCCGAGCATTTTTGGCCAGGTCCTATGACACTTATTTTGCCCAAACGCCCCGAAGTATTGCCACAAGTAACCGGCGGTCAGAATAGCGTAGGTATAAGAATTCCCGCCCATCCCTTAACAAGAGAGCTTATTTCCGTATTTGGGCGTGGCATTATCGGCCCCTCAGCCAATCGTTTCGGCCATATCAGTCCTACCAGCGCCGAACATGTACGCGAAGAATTTGGCGATCAGCTTAAATATGTCCTAGACGGCGGTCCTTGTGCTGTAGGCGTAGAATCGACTATTGTCGATTTTTCCAAAGAAAAACCGGTCATTGTGCGTCCAGGTATGCTCAGTGCTTCAGTAATTAGCGAAATTGCTGGTTTTCCCATTGCTTGCGGCCAAGGCAGTAAAGCTCCAGGAACACTAAAGAAGCATTACGCTCCCAATACTCCAGCCCGCATGGTGCCAAGTGCCGAACTATCCGAGCTTATTAAAGATAGTAGCTCGCCGACAGTAGTTTTGGCTATGCACAAATTTGCCATATATGACAATGGGCAAGTACGCTGCCTCAGTTTGCCGGACAATCCGCAAGCATACGCTAAATCTATTTATAGTATGCTTCGCTATGCTGACAGCTTGCGACCTCAATCTATTCTTATAGAGCAACCGCCACAAAGTGACGAGAATTGGGCTGCAGTTAGAGATAGATTGCAACGCGCTTGTGCCCGCTAGGCAACAGATGCCAACACACTGACAAAAAAATCTACAGTCGGAAAGGTTTTACTTCGGTCAAGAAGCGTCGGCTTTTTTCATGTTGCTGTAAGGGCAGGGAGTCGGCACCAATTTGGCAAAAAAATTTGAGTCATGCGTATTATCACAGCTTTTAAAGCTTTTTTCAAAGCTCTATTTAATAAAGAATTTGCCGAGAAGTTGGCTCTTCTGCTGACAGATCGTGAAGTTATTCAAAAAACTCCATCTGCAACACCTTCACTTTATCCAGGTGCTGTAGGAATCTTAGCTTTGCTTCAACGCGAAGGACGACTTATAGACTTTTTGCAAGAAGATTTAGAGAACGTCCCTGACGCTCAAGTCGGCGCCGTGGTCAAATCGACCGTTTATAAAGGCTGTCGCAAAGCTGTCCAGGAATATTTGGTTTTGGAGCCTATCCGCACCGAAGACGAAGGTCTAGAAATTACTGTAGAAGATGGTTTCGATCCGAGCGCAATTCGTTTAGTAGGCAAAGTAGAGGGTGATCCGCCTTTCAAAGGGATCTTGCGCCACAAAGGCTGGCGTTTACAAAAAGCCAATTTACCTCAGAGTGCCCAGGACGAAGATTCAGATGTTATTTGTCCGGCCGAAGTAGAATTATAGCCAGATAAATTGGAACTTTTATAAACTATTCTGGGAGACGTTTTTATATGATTATAGGTATAGACTTGGGAACAACAAATTGTGCCTTGGCTTGGGCTGATCCAGAAGCGATTTCAACACAAGCTAAAGTTGCTAAAGAGACTCCTCCTATCAATCATTTTGCCGTTCCCCAGCTCACCTACCCAGCTACAGTGGAGCCACGCAAAACTCTGCCTTCGTTTCTTTACTTCCCTGGCTCCCACGAGTTGCCAGCCCATAGTATCGAGTTACCTTGGGATAAAGAAGCCAAAGACATAGTTGGATACATGGCCCGCGAGCAAGGGGCCAAAGTTCCTCATAGGGTCGTTTCTTCAGCTAAGTCTTGGCTTTCCAGCGAGCAAGTAGACCGTAGTGCTCCTATTTTGCCTTGGAATGCTCCCGAAGAAGTAGAGCATATCTCCCCTATCGATGCTTCAGCACGCTACCTTGAGCACTTACGCTCAGCCTGGGACTTTGAACACCCCGATCAGCCCTTAGAAGATCAGCAAGTAGTCCTGACTGTACCCGCTTCCTTTGATACGATAGCCAGAGAGCTTACCGTTCAGGCGGCTCAAAAAGCCGGCATTAAAAATCTAACTCTTTTGGAAGAGCCTCAAGCTGCTTTTTATGCTTGGCTGGGCAATAGTGAAGAAGATTGGCGCTCTCAAGTGGCAGTCGGAGACAAAATTTTAGTATGCGACATAGGCGGAGGAACTACCGACTTTAGCCTTATTACCGTAGCCGATCAAGACGGCAGCTTGTGTCTGGAACGCTCAGCTGTAGGAGATCATCTCTTACTTGGCGGCGATAACATGGATCTGACTTTGGCTGTGTATATGCAGCAAAAGTTAAAATCAGAGCGCAAAGTTAAGCTCGATGCTTGGCAAATGCAAGTTCTCACCCATGCTTGTCGCACAGCCAAAGAGCAATTGTTGCAAGAATACGCCGAAGAAGAGTGGAGCGTCACCATTCCTGGACGCGGCAGTAGCTTAATAGCTTCCTCTATTGCCGACTCTTTGAGCCGCCAAGTCACCGAACAACTGATTGTAGATGGCTTCTTCCCCAAATGTTCACTTGATGAGCAAGCTGAGCGCTCTCGCCAAAGTGGCTTACGCGAATTGGGCCTGCCTTTCGAAGCCAATCCGGCTATAACCAAACACTTAGCCAGATTTTTGGCAGCTAATAAGCCAGAAGATGGTTCCTCTTCCATTTTTGCTCCTACCGCCATTCTCTTCAACGGAGGCGTACTTAAAGCTCCCATCTTACGTCGTCGTTTATTAGAGACTGTAAACTCTTGGTTAGAATCTGTGGGAGCTCCTCCGGCCAAAGAATTGGTAGGAGCAGACTACGATTTGGCTGTAGCCCGCGGAGCTGTGCGCAGCGGTTTAGCCAGTCACGGTTCTGGCATAAGAATTAAAGCTGGCACCAGTCGCTCTTATTATGTTGGTATCGAAACTTCTATGCCAGCCGTCCCAGGTCTTGTTCCGCCTATTAAAGCTTTATGCGTAGCTCCTTTCGGCATGGAAGAAGACTCACGTGAGCGTCTGCCTAATCGCAGTTTTGGTCTAGTCATAGGCGAACCGGCAGAGTTTAGATTCTTAGCCTCAACTTGTCGACAGCAAGATAAAATTGGCGACTTAATCGATGATTGGGAAGACGATATAGAAGAATTACCTTCGTTGCAAATTACTTTACCAACTGAAGCGGGAGAAATTGGTAAGGTAGTACCAGTTACTTTAGAGACTTATGTAACCGAAGTGGGTACTTTAGAAGTTTGGTGTTGTCAAGACTCCATTCCCAAATGGCGCTTAGAATTTGAAGTACGCAGCAAAGGTTAATGATATACTCTTGGCGTAGTCCTCGCGCCTTGTTTAGCTATGCTATAAAAAAATCACCGGTTTTGGCAGGGCTTACCCCTTATACTTGGAAAATAGGGGGCTTGTAAGGTCGTTGAAGTGCTAGATTTTTCGCTGAAGCAATTCGGTCGAGCCGCATTTCCAAATATTGGGAGCAACGGTACGCCCTCTGTTATCTTGGCATTTAAGCAAGCATTTTCAATACTACGCCCAAAATCCGGTTGGATAATTTTTATCACCTATATTTTGCCGACGGAGAATTTTACTCAATTCGAGAAATTTTCTGCCATCAAAGCGGTTCCGCTCCTGATGAACGGATAGAAGGAGACATATTTATGATCCCTATTTTAGAGCTTCGCACTCAGTACTCTCAAATCCAAGACGAATTGGAAGCAGCTGTACTGAAAGTTCTGCGCTCTACTGCATATATTTTAGGCCCCGAAGTAAAAGCTTTTGAAGAAGAATTTGCGGCTTGGAACGGAGTTAAACACGGTGTAGGCGTAGGAAACGGCACTGATGCTCTGCAATTAGCAGTGAGAGCCCTAGATCTGAAAGCCGACGATGAAGTAATCGTCCCTTCCTTCACTTTTGTAGCTTCCGCCGGCGCTGTAGCTTTAGCCGGTTCCAAAGTTGTATTTGCCGATATTGACCCTCGCACTTTTACTTTAGATCCAGAGAGTTTAAAGAAAGCTATTACTCCACACACTAAAGCTGTGATTTGCGTCCATCTTTACGGACATGCTGCCGACGTCAAGGCCATTAAGGCTATTTGCCAAGAGCACAATTTGGCTTTAATTGAAGACTGCGCCCAAGCTACCGGAGCTTGCGTAGACGGTAAAAAAGTCGGAGGTTTTGGCGATCTCAGCTGCTTCTCATTCTTCCCCAGCAAAAACTTGGGTGGCATCGGCGATGGTGGCATGGTTTTAACCAACAACGACGAGTACTTTGAAAAAGTACAAATGTTGCGCGGTCACGGCAGCAAGGTCAGATACTATCACGAAATTTTAGGTACCAATAGCCGTTTAGACGAAATTCAGGCTGCCGCTTTGCGTGTCAAACTCAAACATGTTGATGAGTGGAATAAAAAACGTCGCGTCGTAGCTCAAAAGTACACAGAAGCCCTGAAAGACAGCGGAGTTATCACTCCCCTCGAGCGCGAAGGTTTCCATCACGTTTTCCATCAGTACACCATTCGCACTCCTCATCGTGATGAACTTTTTGATTATATGCGTGAAAACGGCGTTGGCCCGGCCATTTACTATCCAGTATGCCTCCACTTGCAGAAAACTTTTGCCTCTAGCGGCATGAAGGAAGGCTCTTTGCCAGTTTGCGAGCAAGTGCAAAAAGAAGTAATGTCCTTGCCTATGTTCCCCGAACTCAGCGACGAGCAAATTGCCACTGTAGTATCTACAATTAAGAATTTCCCTCGTCATTAGGAGATCCGCAGCTTGGATAATATATTTCCTTGGTTACGTAAGAATATAATTACTTCTTCCATGCCATTTAGCTTGGAAGCTCAGGTAGATTTGGCTTACGACAGTTGCTCTACTTACGATTTGCAAGACAAGTATTTGCTTGGGCAATTCTCTGGAGCACCTGGGATCGAGGAAGCAAAAAATTATTCTCTGCATGATCAACCTGATAAGGCCGCGGAAGCGCTCTTCAATCACTTCCGCGACCGCAGTCGCCCCACACTGTTTTTGCGCTATCCAGACGCCAAAGCTATTGCAGATACATTTAAGGCATCCCCCTCAGCCGTAAAAGAGCTCAGCGACGCAACGCAACAGGCGATGAGGCATACTTTCTCTTCGTATCTTTCCAACCAGCAAGAGACCTTCAGTGGCGAGATTGATTGGTTCTCCGATTTTTGCTCTAGAAGCTGGCCCAAGACTGCCGTTAAAGAGCTGAGAAAAATTTTATCTCCAGCCAATGTAGCTAATCTGAATGAATCACCTTTAGCCCGTTATCCTTCTTTAGATCGCACCTGGGAACTTAACGAACACTACCATTTTCTTACTTTAGCGCGATCTTACTGGCTGAGCAAACAAGACAAATACGCTTCCGAAATTTTAATTCAAGCAACGGAATGGGGAACCAGCAATCCTCTGTGGATCGGTGTAAATTGGCTCAATTTTGATACGATAGCCATCAGACTGATGAACTGGATGATTGTTGTCGATATGTGTTTGCACAGTTCCGCTTTTACGCCCCGTATTTTCATAAAAATACTGGAAACAATGATCGTACATGGAGCCGCTTTGGCTTGGCATCTTCGCTACGATGAAGTTTTATCGTTCCCAGCTGCAGCCTGTCTCTACGTATTCGCGAACAATTTCCCAGAATTGAAATTGTCCAAACGATGGCGCTCCGTTGCCGAATCCAAGTTTTCCGATCTTATTGAGCGTGAATTTGGCTCTGGCGGGTTGCATTTAAGTGGTTCTCTGTGTGCTCATTGCGCAGCTTTGGAGTGGATGTTGTTACCTGTATTGCAACATGTGAGCAACCATACCCAGACTCCGCAATATTTATCAGAGTCTCTACGCATCTCTCTTGAGGCTTTACAAGCCATTAACGGTACCAATAAAGTAGCTCCTCATATAGGTACATTTTGCGCTCCAGGATTCATGGGAAGGCAATCTTCCATTTCTGAGTATATTCAGACATTGCTATGTCTGGGGGCTATAGTTTTCGATCATGATGAATTTTTATGTGGTATAGATCGTATGCCCGCAGAAGTAGCTTGGTGGGTAGCTCCTACTCCCGAGCTCATTGCCAAGTTTGGCGCCGGTCGAGGGGATTATTTTCCTGAAGAGACGAGTTTTTATTTCGTTGCTAATGGTGTAGGCAGTGTGCGTGATCATTGGGGAGCCAAGAGTTCTCAAGTCATTATAAAAGGTTGCCCAACTGCCGATCTAACTAAAGGTTTTTATAAAGCTCCCAATCTTCACCAACCCGTTCCTCAGCCTCATTGTGATTTCTTATCAATATTTTTAACTATAGAAAACGAACCGTTCCTTATAGATGCAGGTTTTTCCAGTGTTTCTAGTAGTGCTTATCCGTATCTAAACAGCTTTTTTGCTCATTCCGCTCCCACACTTGCCGAGGAAATTTCGCCTTTAAAGGTGGCCTATTTGGGAGATTTAAACGCTTCCGAGCGCAGGTATTGCCCTGACGATATAACTGAGATACACAAAGATGGCTATGTTTTTTGCTCTCCTTTATATAGGGAAAGAAGAGAAGGCGCAGATGTACTCTTATGGACAAAACGCCAAGCTTGTCTAACTAACGGTTTGGTTTTAAGTTTAGGACGTGAGCTTCTTTTTAAGCCTACAGAGCAAAGGCTAATAATCCGCGATACTGTAGAAGGCGATTTCCAAGGACAAGCGGTAGGCTTCGAAAGCAGTTTGCTCTTTGCTCCCCACCTTCGCTTGATAATGCGCGGCGATATGGGATGTAAAGTTTTAGGCGAAAAGCTGGCTGCAAGAGTTATGCCTTTCTTCCCTAAAGGTGCTCGCCATCTTCATGCCAAAGGGGTTTCCAAGCCCTCTCCTACCGGATGGTATTACAATTACAAGATGTTGCCTACAGATCAAATACGCTTTTTCAGTAAAATACAACAACCGGAAAAGATTTATTTTGTAATAGACTGGACTGGTCACGAGCCTCAGCGCTTTAAAAAAGCCGAATTAGACAGAATGTTTGATTAGTGTGTTACATAGCCTAATAGGCGGCCATTTTTCGAATATACAAGCAAAAAAAATAATGCTCCAACACTACTATAATGTGAATGGAGCATTATTTTTTATAAAGTTCTAAATAGTTGATAAGGAGCACCCAGATAATTTTGTTTATAATTTTGGGCAAAAAGAATCCCCCCAAGCTTATTTTTCACGCTCGGAGGGACTTACCACTGTGCGGCTACAGATAGTACTTTTTACTTACTTCTGAGCAGCGCAGTTGATGTAGCCCATGACGTTACCGCTATTTAAGCTATAGCTTCTTCTGGCCACAGAGTTAGAAGAGTTGCCTTCAATAGTATAAACCTTACCATTGGCGACTTTTTCGACAATACCGATGTGGTCGGAAGTACCGTCACCCTGCCAGTCGAAGAGAATAGCGTCACCAGCTTGAGGAGTATAAGAACCACGACCAGCCCAGATGTTTTCCTTCTTGGCCCAGTTGACGATAGTAGGACAGTAGTTTACATTGGAACAAGAGGAAGTGTCTAATACACCATGATCTTTGAGCATATTCATGGCCCAAGCAGCGCACCAAGGAGTGGTCTGGCAATTGATGCCGCTCTTCTTGGTGATCTTGTTAATCTGAGCAGCGTTACCACTTTCAGTCATACCAACCATAGCACCAGCGTCGGAAAGCAAGCCACTTACGCCCTTATTGGCGCCGTAGTTTCCATTATTACCTACACTGCTAGCACTACCAGAACCGCTGGCGCTGCCAGTGGAAGAAGAGCCCATAACGCTGGAAGTCAAGGAACTCATATCCATGGCTTTAGCTAAGTCACCATACTGAGAAGCGGCCAGATTGCAAAGAGCGGTCATCTGCTCATCACTCATACCAGGGAAGAATTCTTTGAAATAAGTCTTCAGCATATTGGTAGCGAGATTCATTACCTCACTATTGGTGCTGGAGCTAGAAGAAGACTTGCTAGCCGAAGAAATGCTATCAATAATAGTCTGGGTAAAATCTGTAGAAGTAGAGAAACCAGCGGCAGAAGAAGCGGACAAACCGGAAGCGGCGGTAATCTGACTAATCTGATCTGTTACAGAAAGATTAGAAGAGGTCAGTTTCTGAATCTGGTCACTAAAAGAAGATGAGACTGAATCGATAGAAGAAGAGCCAGAGGAAGCCTTAGCGACTTGCTGACTAAGCAATTCCATATTCTGCGCGGAAGCAGCCTGAAGAGCTTGCTGGGTAAGCACTCCCATACCACCACTCTGCGCAGCCATAGATTGCTTCTGCATATTGGCATAGATAGCCTGAGCATTTTTGTAATCATTAGCCGTCATCATAGCTATAGTAGAAGCGTTAGACAAAGCACCCATGAGAATTACCTCTCTTTTTTAACTAGAATTGCTTTTATTTTCAAGGCATATCGCCTAAAAGTAAAGAGTTTCAAACAATTTTTTTAGAGATATTTTTAACTAACTCATCATAAAAAAAGACCCGCTCTGTACGTGCTTCAAAAAGGCTTGCGTACTTTAGCGGGGTATACAAAAAAAACAAATTGGGAAAAATTAACCAGCGATTTGACGTGTTTGTTCTACTCCTTCAATCATGCTTTCCAAAGTAGAATCGAGCTCATCATCGCTAATTTCGCCACCATTTTGCATATGTTCACACACATAGTAAGCGTTTTCCAATTTAGTAAGTCCCTCTTCTATAGCTTCGCGGGATAGAATTAAAGACTCACCTTCCGCTTCAGCGCCATTAAAAGCGCTTTCTGGCAAAGAGGCGTACCTGTCTTTAAGCTCGCCTACGAATTTGCCATATTCATGCAATCCAGTCGCAAACTCACTCCAGGCGTCATTACCTTCACGCAAAGAGCTTATGCTATCCAAAATTGTTTGCACACACGTAGGTAGCATAGGCAACAAACAATTACTTTCAACTCCAACTTCGCCAGCGATACGCTCAGGCAACCTCATTCCACAAGAAGGGCAACGCTTATCCCACTCACAAACCTCACAACCACACTTAGGGCAATGCCAAACTTGTTGTGCCATCAAAGCTTCTTGTTTAGCTTTAGTCTCTTTGTATTTTTCTATTAAAACATCGCCAGTTACTTTCAAAGCTTCTAAGGCAGCAGGCAATTCCTCTATAGATTGGCATTCGCAAACTCTAAATAAATTATCTAAAGCTTCACAGTAGTCTTCTATATGTTCAGGCAAAGACTTGCAAGCGACCAACTTGTCGAAAGAAGGACGCAAATAGTCGAGACGGTTTTCCAGCATATCCCAATCGCGACGTCCCTCAACCACAGCCTGACCAGCTTTAAGAACTCCATCAATACTATCAAACTCAGAAATTTTTGGTTTGGAATTTCTCAATTCTTCGAGTTTGGCTAAACTTTTTTCCGTTTCTTTTAACTGATTGACCAAAGCATTGACGTCACGTACCGCTCCTTCGACATCTTCGCCCTTCAAGTCACAAATGAGAGAAGAAAGGACTCCACCTACACCTTCAAGATCAGCATAAACTTGAGCGATATGCTCCAGTTCTTCTTCATTGTAATCGTAGCCGCGCACGCTATACTTGAAGGCCAACACAAAAGCAGACATGACTATATCGCACTGGTGTAATTCTTCACGAAGCTGGGCAAGAGGTTCTTTATTGACTATACAATGTTCCAAACCACTCACAAAACTACGTAAATGGGGAATCAATTTGGGAAAAGAATCATCAAGCTTAGGCAGCTTATCTACCATGTTACCTCCAACGAACTGTGTCATGTGCACGTAAAAGAAAACCGATTATTTTTTAGAACTGCGATATTTTTGAGCTAATCCGCCCATACTACGCATTTCCTTAACCGCTTTAACCATAACTTCCAAAGCACATTGCAAATGGAACCTGTCGACAGGTGGCTCAAACTCCTCTAAAAGCTCAACAGCTTTGGAAAGATTTTCTATACAAGTATTGGCCAAATCGATAATGCCGTCAATATTTTCGCGTTCTTCCGGAGTCGTCTTAATTTTAGAAGCAGCCATTTTATTTATACGCGAATTGGCGTCAGCTACACGTCGGCGCAATTCTCCCACAGCACGCTTGAAAGGACGAATCATCTTGGCATTATTGGGAAGCTCTTGAGCAATATCCATAATACGCTGTACGTATTCGGGCATACCTTCATAAGCAGCTTCACCTTTTTCAGAGCCCTTATCGGCGATAGAGCCTCTTTCAAATTCTTCGGGCATCCTAGCTCCACATGAGAAGCACTTTTTGCTGCCTTCAATCATAGGCTTACCACAATAAGGACACAAAACTGTAGAAGAAGAGTCGGTGTCTATTTGACTATCTTGGAAGTTGACTAGATCTTCACCGCTCGCTTTTACTTCTTCCAAAACTTCCGGCAAAGCCTCTAAATTTCGTTCGTTAAGTACCTCAACGAGACGTTCTAAAGCCCTATCGTGGCGAATCAGTTCTTCAGGTAATCCAGTTCCGGACACGATCTCATTCCACTGAGGAATAAGAGCTTCCAAACGAGCGCTCAAAGCTTCCCATTCGGCTCCATTAGTCTCCAATACAAAGTTGCCAGCCCGCAGCAAACTATCTACAACGGGCACTTCAGAATAAATATGGCTATCGCCCACAGCGGCTTTCAAATCCATATTCAATTCTTCCAAATCTTTTAAGTGATCATAAATGTTGGCCACACAAGAGACAGCCGCAGCTGTAGCGTCCATACTCAAAGCTGTTTCTAATTTGGCCATTTCGGAACTCATACGCGTAAAGAGAAGCACTATTTCGTTAATAGCTTCGTTGCGTTCCGGAGGAAGTTCTTTTAAGCGCAAAACTTCCATAAAATTGCCCAAAGCGGTTCCTAAAGCAGCGTCACATTGACGGAACTCGAAGGCGGTACAAGTTAAGCTGACCCCACCATCCACACACTCAGACATAATTTTTACAAGTTGTCTGAAAGAGGGAATTATACGTGGGAAATTGTCGTCTAGCGCTGGAAATTTAGCCATGATACTGTAAGAAATTCTATTGTATTGCAGGGCTTCCTGTATTTTTCTTAAGTAATAGAATATAAAATTTTTTATAATAAAAAATCACTTTGCCTCCAAATGTGCAAAAAGCAATAGGCAAAGTGATTGATAAAATTATAAAGTTACCTTACTTATATTGGCTTACACTAAATATTTTATTATGCTATTAAAAGCCCAAGAGCTTGATAACACAATTAAGTGACGGCTGAACTTTTCGAGCTAGTTGACTTACTTGACATACTCGCCACCATATTATGATTTTGGGAAGCCGAAAGCCCCATCTTCAATTTATTGTCACTGGAAGCACACGTAAAAGAAAGGCCACGTTTGCGTCCTACATTTTCAGCACAAAGCATGCTACTTTTGGCTAAATTTCCCACATTTTTTATTTGTTGATAAATATTATTGAGAGTTTGCCAAGCATTCTTAACATAGTTGAGCTGTTTACTAGCTGAAGCTCCTAAGCTAAGCCCAGAAGCTAACAAACTCTTAGAATTCAGTTCCAATTTTTGACCATATTGGCGCATTTGCATACCACGTTGCTTTAAAGCTTTGCCTTTTGATATGAGCGCCATACCGGCAGCTTTGGTAAAAGGGCAACCGAGCATAGCCTTACCAGCAGCTTCCATAGCCGTCCCCGAAGCGTAAAGCGCCAAGCCGGAAGCGATCTTAACCAAAGCCTGTTGGGCTAATTTTTGGCCATTCTGTTTTAAAGTAGAGCCAAGCTTATTTATATGCAAAGCCTGCTCTCTATTTTGATTTAAGGTAATGGAGCGACTGATACATTTTTGTTGTTTGGCTTCCGAATCGGAAGAAATTTGCCAATGGCGTCCATACTCGGCTTTGAGTTGCTGATTAGACAAAGCTTCAGCTTCTTGCTCACTTAAATTTCTGGGTACAAGAGAAGTTGACGAAACTTGGCCTTGTTTTGTTGAAAGCATGCCCGATGTTCCCTGACGAGAATATTTAGAAGATAAATGATTAAAATTAAAAAAGGAACCTACATCTGTAGTTAAGGACAGACTGTCTTCCTTGTTTATTGGCTCGACTTGATACTCGGACTTATTGCTGTAGCTCTCTTTAGCTTTAAAACTTGATATTGCAATCCTACAGTCAGCGAAAGTGCCACTCTGGGCAGAGTTTATTTTTACCATACCATTCCCCCCTTATATATGATATGTGATTATATTGCTTAGCCGCTTTAAACACGGGCGCAACTTCAGTTTAGCATATCAATAGTCATTACGAAAGAGCGCTAAAAGACAGAAAAAAAACGCTCCATTCAGTTTTATGACAACCAAATGAAGCGTTCCATTTAATATCTTATTAGTATTGATAAATACTTCCGCCTAAGAACTCACGCAAAACAGAGTTTTTGGGGACCCACTCTGAATCCATAGGCACTACTTTAGTCAAGAAGCGCAGCATGTCTCTAGCCATGGTATAAGAGGGGCTATCTTCAGGAACTTCCAAAAGATAAGGCCAAGCATAATGGCGGAAAACAGCCAATTCGTAGGCTAAAGCCGAATTAAAAATGGCATCGGAACGACTCTGGTGAGGGAAAATATATTTATTCTCTCCTCGACGGACACTCGGCCAGCGCTTAATGGTACTGTCAGCCGATACGCCTCGATATCGTCTATCTCGGATAATGCGACGCAATAAACGCGCATAAGTAGTGGGCACTCTATTAACATTGTCCATGTTGAGCTGAGGCAAAGCGCTCACAAAAATAGCGTAACGGTTTTCTCTGGATATGGCCTCGGTAATGGCCGGATTAAGGCCATGAATACCTTCCATAAGCAAAATTTGGTCGTCACCTAAGCAAAGCGAACTTTCTTCTTCAGCGGGAAAGGGACGCTGATTAACAAAATCAAAGCGCGGTATTTTAGTAACTTTACCTTCCACTAAAGATTGCAAGTCACTCTTAATGCGCTGTAAATTCAAGGCCTCAATAGCTTCGAAATCGTAGTCGCCCTTTTCGTCGCGTGGACATTGTTCACAAGGTAAATAATAATCATCCAAGCCAACATAAACGGTGCGTTTTCCCATAGCTTGCAAATGGGTGGAAAGACGACGTACGGTGCTGGTTTTTCCTGAACTAGAAGGGCCAGAAATAAAGACAACCTTTATGCCGGGACGGGAAAGAATATCGTGAGCAATTTCACCTATGCGCAATTCATGCAAAGTTTCGCTTACTTGCACTAAGTTTTGGCCTTCACCGTTCAAAATCAACCTATTCAATTTGCCTACGGTGTCGATATTCATGCGCTTGTTCCAATTTTTAGCCTGAGTAGCTGCTCCAAGCATAAAGCTTTTCAACTCTTCAGAAGGAAGTTGCACAGGTTCTTGAGCCAAAAGTAGACCTTCAGGCATACCCACAACTTTAATCGAACGCAAGAATCCGGCATCGGGAACAAATGGCCCGTAGGCCAAATCGGTATAATCGCCAATATTGACTATACCAAATTTTGATCCCACCCAACAATTGACAACGTAACGTCTATCGCCGTCAGGATCTTCTACCATGCTTAAAGCAGCTGAAGGCGGGACCAAGCTATTTTTGAATGGTACCCTCTTCGCACAAAGTTGGGCAAATGTTTCATTAACTTCTTTTCCAAAAGCTTCAATATCTTCTACATTTTTTACATAGAAGAAGAGCTGACTGTGCAATGATTGACCGATTTCTAAAGCAGCTTCAGGATTAACTAATTTGGCAGCATAAACTAACAGATAGGCAGAACTACGCGTGACAATATGACGACCGAAATAGTCATCGTTGGTCAGAGGAGTGATTTTGCAATCTGAGGCTATGCGAGCTTTCAAATCGACGATCTCACCGTCAACTTGAGCCCCTACGTAACCTACTTTACGCAAATGATTTATGCATAAAGGCAATTTCATGGCTTGCGCCGAGTCGTCTATGCCCAAATCGCGACACAGTACATCGCAAATAAAAGTATCGTTGGAAACTTCCTGAACGCCGTGAGGCAGAGTTACTTTACATAACATACAAAATGCACTCCCCTTGACTTAGCTAATACTTTTTATTTCTGCGCTGAGAACGGCCTCCCCTATTGAAACTATCTTTTTTGGGGCCACGTCTATTGCCAGAATCTGAGCCTTTGAGAGCACGGTCAGAGGCTCCATGTCGGCCGCCCCTTCGTTCATTACTGTGAGTCCGTTTGCCCTTATCGTCTTTAGCAAAGCTGCGGCCTCCGTTTTTGCGTCCCTCACCACGTCTACCTTTAGCTTCATGACGTTCTTTAGAGCCACCATTTTTATGTTTAACCGATTTAACTTCAACCGGTAATAACACTTTAAGCTTTTCGGGCGTAATTAAACGAGCTCTCAAGCGCACAGGGCCAAAGTCATAATGGTTTAAAGCTTCCAAAACTGCAGCAGTATCTTCGCTGGGAAGTTCCACAAAAGTAGTATGAGAGCGCAATTCTATATCGCCTACCTCTGTTTTAGACAAAGAAGCAGCTTCAGCCAGCATACGCAAGATAGCTTGAACATTGATACCGTCGCTACGTCCCAAATTTATCTGAATATAGCTCATGCCTTCAGCAGCTGCAGCGCCAGCTTTTTTGGCCGCTTTATCTAAAAGACTGTTGCGCTCAGCTTTACTACGGCGGCTGCCCCTATCAAGTTCTTGCACAGATACATTATAACCGGCTGTAAAAATGGCTCTGGCCCTGGGCAGCATACTAAGTACAGCGGCCAAACTGTCGGAAGGACTCAAGTAACTAAGCAACTCGGCTGCCAAAAGACGATAATCTTCATTGACAGCAGAAGCTAATCTTTCCGTAACTTCTTTATGGAAATCGGCTTTTATGCGACGGCGTACTTCTTCAGCTTGCGGCAATTTGCCAATCTCAATGTCAATTTTAGCTTTGCCCACCAGCCTCTTAAAGCGATTAAGTTCATGTCTAGCTACAAAAGTAATGGCTGTGCCACGCTTACCGGCTCTGCCTGTACGACCAACGCGGTGGATATAAGTTTCAGTATTTTGAGGAGGGGCCATATTTATTACATGGGTCACTCCCTCAACATCTAAACCGCGGGCAGCCACATCGGTAGCGACCAAATATTTAGCAGCTCCACTGCGGAAACTACTCAGAGTGCGCGTCCGTTCAGCTTGAGCCATATCTCCATGTAAAGAAAGTACATTTAAGCCAGAATGGATCAAAGTTTGCGTAAGCTCGTCTGTTTCTACTTTGGTATGGCAGAAAATGATGGCCAATTGTGGAGCTTCAGCGTGCAAAATATTGCAAAGGGCTTTAGCACGCCATTCTTTAGCCACCAAATATACTTCGTGACTTATATCGTGAGCTGCCGTCAGACCAACACTGATAGAAATACGGTGACAATCTTCGCGCAAAGTTTTTTGCGCCAGTTCTTCCATCTCGGCTGGCATAGTGGCTGAGAAAAGCAATGTCTGGCGTTCTGCTGGCAAAGAAGCCAAAATTTTGTCTAATTCTTCAGCAAAACCCATATCCAAAATTTCATCGGCTTCATCTAAGACTAAAGCTCGACAACCACTTAAATCTAAGGAACCGCGCTCAATATGGTCAATCAAGCGCCCAGGAGTGCCAACAATAACTGGAGCTCCTTGCTTCAAAGAGCGCATTTGCTCATGATAGCTTCCTCCTCCATACAACAAAGCGGCTTTGGTACCCAGGGAGTTTATTACTCTAGCTACTTGCATAGCCAGTTCTCTGGTAGGCAAGACTACCAAAATAGAGGCCGGACGCGTATTGTCTGGATTATTAAGAAGAGGCAAAGAGAAGGCTAAAGTTTTTCCTGTTCCTGTACAAGATTGAACCAATAGATCAGTTCCGGCCAGTACATCATCCCAGCAAGCTTGTTGCACCTCGGTAGGAGTAGTAAAGCCAGCTTTTTGCAAACTTTCTTGCAAAGCACTATTAAGCGGCCATTGGGTAAAAGGAATTAGTTCCATATTCAAACCTTTCAAGTGAATCAAAAATACAAAAAAAGAGCGTCTTGAGAACGACTTAAGCTGAATTCTCAAGACGCTTGAGCATGTTCAAATTATCCGAAGAAAAATAATAAAAGTGCTACCGAACTAAAGACAAATGAAAATCATAAAACAAATGTTATTGTTTGATCTTGCCTTGCACTTTTTGACTAGATTTGGCATTTGGCTTAACCTCAGCCTTAGTCTCTTGTGATTTTTCGCTATCGGCGCCAGTAACAAAAAGTCCTTTGTCAGAGTCATATTTTACCGATCCTAAACCGTGTTTACTGGCTTCAGGACACTCTATAGTGTAGCCGCCACGCCTAAAAACATAGATATATGGTTTTCCAGAAGCGGGACAGCGCAATTCACGAAACATATATTGAGGACGCAAAGCCTCTAATTTGGCAGGGAAAGCTTTGTTGTGATCTTTAGCATAAATTTCACAAGCGGTGGCCAGCTCATTGATATTTCTAGTGCAGTCGGAGAGTAAACGTTCGATACGCTTTCCTTCTGCAGCTAAAAGTAACCAGCCCCAATCAATAGTTTCTAAGTTGGGGATATCCTGACCATATTGGGCAGGCTCAGGCATAGATAAAGTGTAGTGACGACGATCTTTACTAACTTCGTACACAAAAGGCTTACCAGAAAGAGGATCATTTCCCAAAATAACTTTAGGCGCATCGGCAGGTAAGCCAATATTAA
This sequence comes from Candidatus Bruticola papionis, assembly GCA_002407045.1. Lineage (GTDB taxonomy): Bacteria > Vulcanimicrobiota > Xenobia > Xenobiales > Xenobiaceae > Bruticola > Bruticola papionis. Next base: position 40,827 of record DHKB01000061.1, read on the forward strand.
AACTATGTTCCAGCGCTTTTAAGCTAACTGGATACAAGCCGCTCTCCATAAAGTAATACTCAATAAGTACTTGCATACGAGCGTAGGCACGTAACCCCAAGGCCTTGCGGCTAAGAGATTGAGTTTTTACCTCGGTAGATACTTGTTTTTTTTCACCTGAAGCAGGCAAAACGACCGCCTGGGAAGGAGAGACAGAAGTTGTTTTGGCATTAGTAGACTTTTGCGCTACCACCTTGTTTTTAGTGGACGTCTCTACCATGGCGCCAGCATGATTTTCAGACGCCTGGGCACCACTAAAAAGGACAGCTAGCAACCCGACACTTACAGCAGAAGTTCTAAAATAGCGTCCCCAGAGACCATAAAACTTCTGCAATTTGCCACTAAACATATTATTCCACTCCAACCACTCTTTGCGGCCGCTTACGACAGCAGCTTAATTATTAGCGTCCCAGTAATCTTGCAAGAATTTGCGCGGTTCGGGCAAACGCAATTTGCGCAAAGCCTTAGCTTCAATCTGACGGATACGCTCACGTGTCACTTTAAATATACTGCCTACTTCTTCCAAAGTACGCGTATGACCATCGCGCAATCCAAAACGCAACTCAAGCACTTCCCTCTCACGCACCGAAAGTTTGTCCAAAACTTCTTTTATGCGCTCACTGAGCCACACTCTAGCAGCAGCTTCAGCCGGGGCGACAGCTCCCTCATCTTCAATAAAATCTCCTAAGTGAGAGTCTTCTTCTTCACCAATAGGAGTTTCTAGAGAAATAGGCTCCTGAGCGATCTTTTGAATTTCACGAACTTTAGCTTCGGCGCTACGCTTCCGCTCAGCCACTTTTTCTTGATAGCGCTTATCTTCAGGAGTGATAGGCTCCTTATAAAGCTCACTCAATTCGTTGCAAAGTGCATCCTCGTCGATAGGATACATACGCATAGCGATCTCTTCCACCGTTGGATCGCGCCCATTTTCTTGCAATAGCAATCTAGTAACACGAGTCAGACGATTGATCGTCTCTACCATATGCACAGGGATACGAATAGTGCGGGCCTGATCGGCCAAGGCTCTGGTAATAGCCTGACGTATCCACCACGTAGCGTAAGTACTAAACTTATAGCCTTTGCGATAATTAAATTTTTCTACAGCACGAATAAGGCCTAAATTGCCCTCTTGAATAAGATCCAAGAAGAGCATGCCGCGGCTGATGTATTTTTTAGCGATACTAACTACCAAACGCAAGTTGGCTTCGGTAAGATCACGTTTAGAAGAACTTCCAGCTCTGACTAACTTGTCCAAAGCTTCAAAACGTTCTAGACGTTCGCGGGCCCCAGGAACTTCATCTTTTACTTCTTTGAGTATGCCTAAACGATACTGACGTTTAGCCTCGTTGAAGCACTCCTCAACCAACTTTTGACGCTCAACTAATTCGCGGAACTTAATTCTCCATACCTTAGAATCACAAGTCTTGAGCCTATTGACAACATCAATCAAAGTGCTATGCGAAGTAGGAGCCGCGTCATTTATATCATCTTCTTTGTTGATATCGGGCTCAGTCTCGTCCAAAGTGAGAGAGAATCCGGGAACATCACGTTTATCGGCTACTTCACTTAAAAGATCCAAAACCAATTCGCGGAAGCCAGGCTCCATAAGCAAAGTCTCGGCAGCTTCATTGCCTTTTTCAATGCTCTGAGCCAGCTCACACTCACGCTCTGGAGTGAGCAATTCGACCCTACCAATCTCTTTGAGATATTGGCGCACAGGATCGTCTACAGTAACCTCTACAGAACTATCAGTTTTTTTCTTGGCTTTAGAAGGCTTGTGTGCCACTTTAGCAGGCTTCGACTTAATAGCCTCAGCTTTCTTGAGCTGTTGTCTGGCTTCTTCCAACTTAAGTTCAAGTTCGGCGTGCTTGGCAGCTTCCGCTCTCTTCTTTTGAGCCAATTCGGGAGCAACAAGTTCCGGAGGTTCATCAAAATTGGAGGACGGAGCAGAATCTACTAAATCCAGATCCTCACAATCGTATGCTCCGTAGCTCGCAGCCGACCCCACAGTACCAAGTCCAAGGTTATCACTCGAGCTGAGATCCGCTCCAAGGCACAAATCAGACATAGAGCTACCTAGGTCCAATTCTGAAATACTCTTGGTGTGCTTTTCTCCCCTTATATTTTCCATAACAAACCTTTACCTTACGCTGCTAAAAAAAAACAGAATCTTATCTCAAAATGCTGCTAACATAAGCAGTCTACGAACGCTGCACTTTCGGAAAAAGACCGAAAGCCCCCCTCCGCAGAGAGCTTATTTGCTTGTCCGAAGCTGCAATATCTCGACGAAAGCCGACAAGTGGCAAACAGGCCTAGAATAGAAACACGGAATTGTGTAATATCCCGTCTTCTGCCCCGCGCGCTGTCCGACAATACTTTATATACAATTATATTGTTTTTTTTTCTATCAAAGTGACTGGCATAAATTGTCAGGCACGATTCTGACTGTCGGCAAATAAGCAGATCTTTTTGCCATTGACAACAGCTTTTGTTAATACCTAAGAAAAATGGTTTTTCCTGCTTTTTGCCACGAAGGTTTTTGCTCATAGCCACGCGCTAGCCGACAGCAAAGCCAATGACCTAACACTAGACATAGCCTTCTCAGATTTATCCACGCAATATTTTTTGCAAATTCATATATTCCAGATAAAGGGGATCGTCTTCAGCCATATTTCCAGAAGCCATCTTGGCAAACATTTGATACTTTATTCTATCCAAAGATTTCTTCAAATTTTCATTTCTTATATTAGAAGCTAGCTGGATCGCATCCTCAAAGTTAGAATCTAGGCGATCATAAGCCATAATTTCGGTAAGTTTGGCGCAATCATCTTCCGAAGCTCCTTCCCCCAAAAGTTCGGTAACACTAATAGGACCATCTTGTTTATCTAAAAGCCAAAGCTTTTCGAACCAATGGCGCATATATTCATCACCTATTAGGCTTGGACTGATAATCTTTTTAACTTGCTCCAGCCATTCCGGATGTGCCGTGCATAAACTGAATAATTTTTCTTCAGTATTGAGAAGACGAGTGTGCGCCTTAAACTCTGGAAAAGGGTGATAATCGATTTTGTGCTTGCGACGACGCAAATACAACGCCAACTTACTTTCGGCAAAACCGCTATAATAAGCCAACTCTCTCACATAAGCATCACGGCGCACCGGGTCTTGAATTTTTTCAATAAATGGGAGTACAAGCTTAACTAAATTTTCTTTACCTTCCGGAGTAGTCGTATCTGTCAGCTTAAGCTGCCTTTGAATCACAAATTTTACAATGCCGATTTTTGCTTTGAGAACTTCCTCAACAGCCTGACGACCACGAGCAGCCATAGAATCGGGGTCTTCTCCCTCAGGCCAAACTACAGTCGTAACTTGCAAGCCCTCTTCTTCCAAAACATCATTACCTTTAATGATAGCTTTAGCTCCAGCTGAATCACCATCATAGGCCAGGATAACCTGAGTAGCGTAGCGTTTTAGTAATTTGGCTTGTTCAGTTGTCAAAGCGGTACCTAAAGAAGCGACACAACAATCAAAGCCGATTTGATGCATAGAAATAACATCAAGGTACCCTTCAACAACTATCGCTTTATTTTCACGTGAAATTGGTCCGCGAGCTACGTTAAGGCCATATAAGTGACATCTTTTGGAATAGATTTCTGTTTCCGGAGAGTTTATGTACTTGGGAAGACCATTTCCTAAGATACGTCCTCCCATGGCCACAACACGCCCTTGAAAATCGGTTATAGGAAAAATTAAACGTCCGCTGAGCAATTCGCGCACACCACGTTCTTTTTTTACAAATATGCCACAATTGACCAGTTCTTCATCACTAAAACCGGCTTCATGTACGACTTTAAGCAAAGGCGCAATATTGAGAGGTGCAAACCCTAAGCGAAATTTTTCCGCCACACTTTTTGAAATACGCCGTTGCAATAAATACTCACGACCGGGAGCCCCCTCCCCAGTTTCAAATAGAATGTGACTGTAATATTTGCAAACACGATCTAAAAGTTGTAAATATCTTTGCTTGGCAGTGTCTTGCTTGAAGTTATCGGCTTCCCACTTTATCTCCACTCCAGCTTCTTCGGCCAGTTTGCGTACAGCCTCAGGAAATCCCATACCTTCCATTTTCATGAGAAATTGGAAAACATTTCCGCCTTGTTTACATCCGAAGCAATACCAAAAGCGGCGGTCGGGATCGACGCTAAATGAAGGAGTTTTTTCATTATGAAAAGGGCACAAACCGACATATTTACTGCCAGCTCTTCTAAGTTGCAAATAGCGGCCTATGACTTCGGCAATTTCTATACGATTATTTATTTCATTGATAGCTGATTCCGGAATTTTCATAGCTTGACCTACTCCGTCTTTTCAGTCGGCAACTCCCCTATAGTGAGCAACAGTACAGCCTCCGAAGCCTTCTAGAAAGGATTTCTGACTCTTTTCCATAACTTGTTAAAGGTGAGTGAAGATACTTTAAAAAGCACACCCTCTCAGGGCTCAAATAATACTTCCGATCCTCAGGTTCCTCCTGTTGACAATTCGGCAATTACTGAAGACAAAGATGATGTACTTAATAAAAAAGTCATTTATAAGTCTTCCATGAAGAATTTTTATATAGCTTCCTTCTTTATCATCGTACTAGCCTTCTTACTTGTACGATCAGGTATTTCAATGCTGAGCGGACGCGAAGGTATAATTGAACCGGATATAATTATTTTAGGCTCTACACCTATTGTGTTAGCTATTATAAGCTTGTGCATTCTAGTCGTTTCTTATTATCGATTTCGTGGACGTTCCGTTATTCTTACGCCCGTCCACTTAATTTACGATAGTGGTAACGGTAAACCAGTAAGTATGGCTTGGAAAGATTTCCAGACAGCAACTGAAACAAAACAAACCAAAAGTATCTTCGACCGTACCGTAATCAGCGACGGAAAAGTGAGTTTTTTGGTGGAGCGCTTCTTTTTTCCTCAGTATGATAAGTTGTGTGCAGATATTAAGACAGTACGCCGTTTAGCAAAAAAACAAAGATTGTTCATCTAGCATTCATCTAGCATTGGATTAGAGGCCAACTAATTAGCACTAGATAAGCGATAAGAATCAATAAAAAAAGCTCCCGATAGGGAGCTTTTCTTTAAGGGCAAGTAATTCTGAACCTTACAATTTTTTCAGAGCTTTTATTTCACTTTCACTCAAGCGACGATACTTGCCACGGGGCAGATTGCCTAAGTTGATCGGCCCCAGTTTTATTCTCTCCAGCTTTTTGACTTTGCAGCCCACAGCAGCCAACATGCGACGTACCTGGCGCTTACGACCTTCGTGGATAGTTATTTGTACAATATTTTCCGCCAAAATCTTCACTTTGGCTGGAGCAGTCCAACCATCATCGAGGCAAATTCCTTCTTCCAAAAACCTAACCTCGCGCTCCCCAGGAGTCACATCCACATTGGCAACATAAACTTTATCAATCAAACTGCTGGGATGGAGCAATTTGTTAGTCAACTCTCCGTCATTGGTAAAAATGAGGAGACCCTCTGTATCGCGATCCAATCTTCCGACAGGATATACGCGAGTAGGAATATCTTTAACGAATTCCATAACAGTAGGACGATCTGCTTGATCTTTAACAGTTGAGACAAAGCCACGCGGCTTATTGAGAACGACATAAATTCTCTCGGCAACGGCTTTGGCGAGTTTTCCCCAACCAACGACTTCAATATCATCACTGTCAAGATCGGCCTTATCGCCCAAAGAGGCGACTCGACCGTTTACTTTCACTCGCCCACCAGTAATAAGAGACTCACAATATCGACGTGAGCCAACCCCACCGGAAGCCATAAGTTTCTGTAAACGTTCTGCAGTCATACCGTGATAAATCCGAAAGTGCTTAAATTAGCTCCAAAGAGTGACGCGGATTTTACGAGTATTGGGGTTGTCGCGGTGTTCCCAAAGGTAAATACCTTGCCATTGTCCCATAGCCAATTTGCCGTCGATAACAGGAATAGTCAAGCAAACATTGGTAATGGCGGCCTTGATATGGGAAGGCATATCATCTTCGCCTTCTTCGACGTGTTTAAACCAATCGGTGAAGGGAATGGTACGCTTCATCCACTCTTCGAGGTCATGACGAGCGTTAGGGTCATGATTCTCTTGAATGCACAAACTGCAGGAAGTATGCAAAACAAAAAGGTTGCACATACCATTTTCGATGTTGCTGTGCTTCACAACATCGTTAATCTGCTGAGTGATGTTATAAAGCCCCTGGGCAGAGCCCTTAGAAGAGGCCTGATGAGAGATTACTTCTGAAAACATGATGGTGCGCATTCAATTAAAGGCCCTCCACTCCTTCAAACAAAAAGAAATTTCGTCTAAGAAATTGGAAGGCAGACTTCAGGGTATTCTCAAAATTGGCGGCCTTGCTAGGATATGCAAATGAACTATAGAAGAGTGGGAGTCAACTTTTAGGATTGGGTAATGCAAAAATGTCTCTCCCTTCAAATCACAGCTTTCATTTAAATTCTCAAGATATTACCAGATGGGATCTTTTTGCTTGCGTAGCCGGACGCCCGGAAGGAATCGCTCTAACTAGACTGGCTCACATATTGCATGTTGATCGTGAGCGCTCCCTAATTAAGCCTCTATACGATTTAGAAGAAGAGGGGCTTATCATCTGCGACAGTCGCGATCACTACATTCTTAATAATAAATCGCAAGTAGCTAAAAACTTGCGCCAAACACTCTCTTTTGCTCTAGCTTCTAATTGCGATTACAATTTTTATTTTTCCGAGCAAATGATCGCTTTTTTGAAGAAAGCCTACAGGAGTGATCATTTTAATAATCGAGACGTACCTGCCGAGCTTTTAGATCCAGCTTTGCTCTGTCGTTTGGTAGACAATGCTCTGTTGCTTATTTACAGCTATGAGCCCTTTACCGGACGCATGGTGGAAAATATATTTCTAGATGGCTTATGCGATTATTTAAAAATCAAACGTGCCAAGTCGTTCTTCTTTAGAAAAAAAATGCCCTTAGAGCAATTTTTAGAAGAGCGCACAGATAATTTTCAAGATCCCAATAATCCCCAATTGCAAGCAGCTATGAAACTTTTTCATGGCAAGAATTTAGCCGGACGTAATTGGGGCCTCTCTCCTCTAGGCGAAGAGATAAGAGATAGCGTCGAAAAAGAAGATTCGGAAATGTTCGATCCAGCTTCTAAAGCGTGCTACGAAAATTCTTGGCAAAAGATGCAAGAATACAGCCGCGAAGGTAAAAAATTGACCGTGGATATTTTGCGTGAATATCACCATTTAGCCATGGCCAATACCAATTTTGGCGGTATTTATCGAGATCATGAAGTTGTTATAGCCAATAACCCCAACTTCAAGCCTGCTCCCATCAATGAAATTCCTCAGCGGTTGCGACAATTAATCGACAATTTGGCCGTTTGCGAACCTTCTACTTTTGAAGAATCTCTCGATATGTGCGCCTATGCTTACAACGAGTTTGTCCATATCCATCCTTTTCAAGATGGAAATAGCCGTACCGCACGTATCATTTTGGGCCACATGCTCAACTTATTGCGTATGCCTTTTGAAAAAATTCCCGACAGTTTCGCGGCCCGCTTTTTGATCGTGACTAAAGGGTTACAAAAACGCAACGATCATGAAGTAAAGTACGTTCTGGAAGAAATATATCTCAATTGCATGAACCGCAAAGAATTGCACCAAGTTATTAGCTAACCTATTAACATCAAACTAGATATAAAAAAAAGAGCAATCGTTGCGAGTAATGGCCAAGCGCGATTGTTCTTTTTTTATAAGATCTTCAAGCTAGATACGATGGAAAAGACGCTCTAGTACCTTTTCCTCCAAAATAATTCTCGTAGGACGTCCATGCGGACAATAAAGAGAATGCTCAACTTTAAGCATATTGTTGACTAGCCCTTCCATAGCTTCAAAGCTAAGAACATCTCCAGCTTTAACGGCAGCTTTGCAACTGGCCATGGCTCTAATTTTTTCTCGCATATGCTCACGGACATTGCCACGAACAGAGATAAATTCTCCCGCCAGTTCTTCCACCAACTCAGCGAAAGTTGCAGCAGCTTTTTGCAAGGGCAAGGCAACAGGCACACCTCGCAAAGCGAAACGATCTGGGCCAAAATTCTCCACTTCATAACCATATTCACAAAAAGAATCTAGGCTATCTTGCAAAAATTGACTGACTTGAGGAGTAAATTCCACTATTTCAGGGATAAGCAATCCTTGCGAGCGTTCACTTAAAGCCTGTATATTAGCAAATTTTTCGTAATTGATACGCTCTTGAGCCGTATGCTGATCAACGAGCCACAACTTTCCTTCGCATAATCCCACTATAAAAGTTTTGTATACTTGCCCAAGTACTTTAAATTGAGGGACTTCTGTTGCATTAGTACCGTGCCAAAGCTCGCTCTGTTGTAAATAATCCGAGTGACGCTCCACTTCAGAAGCAGCTATAACTTTTTCTTGTTGTGGTTCTGCTGCCACTTTATTGGCAATCTCTGTCCTTTGCTGGCACTCATCTCCAGAATTTGCACTTTGGGAAGCTTGAGAGCAATCTAAAACAGCGCGATCCCCATTAAAAGGTGTATACAATTCCAAAGCCAATTTGGCTTTACCAACTGAAGCTTTGGAACTTAATGTAATTTCTTTTTCTAAAGGTTTCTTATTAAAGGCAGATTCTGGAAAATATAAACGACCGGAAGCCCCCTTTTGCCTTTCAACCTGGCTAGCTGGAAGCGTCTTTTTAGCCTCAACAACCGCCATGTCGTCATTTTCTGATTTTTTCTCAACAGCACAAGTTTCATCAATTCTAGAGGCTGTTGTAGGTACTTCTCTTTGAGCTTCAGCTTTGCGAGCCAAAAAGTCGAAATGTTTGGGCAAAACACTATCTGCACGATAGGCTTCTAAAGCCTTGCTGACAGCTCTGTATACCAAAGAAAAGACTGGCCGTGGCTCGGCAAATCTTACTTCCAACTTGGTAGGATGAACATTGACATCTACAAAAGCCGGATCTACAGTCAGACGCAACATACCTACAGGAAAGCGACCTTTTTCAACAAGAGGAGAGAAGCCTTCCAACAGAGCTTGAGAAAGATTTTGCGAGCGTATTACTCGTCCATTCATGACAAATAATTGATAAGTGCGATTGCTTTTAGCCACATCGGGACGAGCCACAAAACCATCTATGCTCATGCCTTCGGCGCTATCAAAAATAGGTATAAAATTGGTGCTATCCAATTTCCACAGTTTAGCTAAACGTTTGTCACTGCCCATATCAGCAGTAAAAGAAAAAATTTCCCGTTCATTTGAGTGAAGCGTAAAGGCAACTTCAGGCCAGGCGGCAGCCAAACGCCCCAATAGATCTATAATCTGAGCGCTCTCGGCGCCTGCAGAACGTAAAAACTTTAAACGAGCTGGAGTATTGTAGAAGAGATCGCGCACTGTAATGCGAGTTCCAGGTACGGCGGCGCAAACGCTTAAATTTGGTTCACTTGCTCCCTCCATAGTGAGAAGCGTACCTTCAAGATCACCAGCCTGGCAAGTGCGAATTTCCAAGCGAGAGACAGCAGCAATGCTAGGCAAAGCCTCACCGCGAAAGCCCAAAGTAAAAAGATTATCTAGATCTTCCCATTCTTTAATTTTGGAAGTGGCAAAGCGCTGAACGGCTAAACGAGCGTCCTCACGGCTCATGCCACATCCATCGTCTATAACTTGCATAAGTTCTCTGCCGCCACCACGAATATTCACGCTAATTTTACTTGAGGCAGCGTCGAGAGCATTTTCTACCAATTCTTTTATGACCGAAGCCGGACGATCGACAACTTCTCCGGCAGCAATGCGCTCATAAACACTCTTTTCCAAAAGGCGTACTTTAGGCTGTTTGTCCATCTTAGTTAGTGAAGAATTTCTTTCCAGGAAAATTACAGAAAATAGAAAGGCGAATATATTTAAATCAATTCGTCAACACGTACAAATTCAAAGCCGCGCCCACGCAAGCCAGCAATAATCAAAGGCAAAGCTTGAGCCGTTTGCTCGCGGTCTCCTCCACCGTCATGTAATAAAACAATATCACCAGGCTTAGCTTGAGACACTACTCTTTGGGCAATAACAGCAGCTCCGGGAAGTTGCCAATCGCGTGGACAATTAGACCACAATACAGCCAACTGACGCAAGCGATTACCGTCTTTCAAATTCCAAGGATAGCGCATTCCATAAGGAGGACGATAGTAACGTGTTTTTTCGCCCAAAACAGCTTCCAAAGCTAAACCACCTTCAGCGATTTCTCGACGAGCGCGGTCTGGTGTGCAACCTAAGAAATTACAATGCGAAAAGCTATGCGAACCAATTAAATGGCCCTCAGCTTTGATTTGCTTGACCAACTTGGGAAACTCAAGCACATTTTGTCCTACACAAAAAAAGGAAGCTTTAACATTTTCTTTAGCTAAAACGTCTAATATCAAAGGCGTATTGAGAGGATGAGGGCCGTCATCGAAAGTAAGAGCAATTTTATGGCCTTGGCGACTTCCGTAGGCCAGAACTTCTCCGTATAAAGAAGAAGTTACGTTAACACAAGGCTCTAAGAGAGCGCCCAAAGTAAGGATAGCACTGTAAGCTCCCCAAAATACAGAAGCCTTTCGATATTTTTCCGGACATAATGCCCAAGCAGCCAAAGTAAGAGCACCTGTGCCTAAACAGTAGGCAGCTTGATAATTTTCATACACCCAATCACGGATTTCTTCGCAATAAAATTTCATCTTAAATCTTCCTCAATAACAACTCGCCGTCTAATTTTTATGCAGGATCTGGCCTTCCTGCTCTTAGGTTAGACGTTAACTTTTATACAAAGGGGAAAATATTTTACAGGCGAATTTGAAACTGTTGCAGTTCGCGTACCCGACATTTCGGAGGTTGTATATAAATGAGTAATAATAGTTTGTCCGGAAGAGGCAAAACTCAAGACCAACTAGCCAGCAAGCATGACACTGCCAGAGGCTTGCGAGAGCATGAAGAAAGACTGCTACTCGAACTAAAAAAGACCAGAGAAACGAGAGAGAAACAAGCTAAGCAAGAAGAAGAGCAAGCAGCCAACATTCACTATATGAAGTGCCCACACTGTGGCTTCGATTTAAAAAACGAGCACGTCGACGAATTTGACTTAACTTTGCCTAGGTGTGAGCATTGTCAAGGTATTTTTGTGAGCGCCGAACAAATTCAAGCTATAAGGAAACATTTTGGCGTCTTTAGCAAGTTAGCTCGTTTTGGCTCAGTATTTACCGGCGGTAAGAAAGATAAGAAGTAAAAAAGCTGGGCAAACTTGAGAAATAAGTTAAGCCTATACCCAGTATATGTAGCCGTCAGCACCACACTTGTCGAAAAACTTCCTTAAGTTCATGCTCATTGGTTGGGGATGAAGCCAGAATTTCTATCTCTGCTTTGACTTCAGCTATTCGCCTTTTATCAGATAATGATTGCCAAGGCGAAGTTTTTCGAAACTTAAAAGGTGTTTGCTTAAGTGTTTTGTGTATGCTGACGGCGGAAGGACGACTCAAGGCCCAGCGCACAAGCCTGGCTTGGGCCGCTTGTACAAAACAACCGAAACTCAATTCTTTATTTTTGAGTTGATAACAGAACTTTGAGAACTGAGCCGGTTCCAATTCTGGGCCCAAGCCATCACCGCCTTTAAGTGAAACAGCCCAACCGCCGAGGCCTCGCTCAAGTTTGCTTCTGAGAGTAGCATAATAAAATTTTAAGGCATCACGCTCGACATTTGCACCGCACTTGGCCAACAGATAACGCCTTTCCAAAAATTCTAAGTACAGCCACAGTTCTAAAATACCCTTATGACTGGCGAATTTTGATTGACAAAATTGATAAGCCGACTTAAACATTTGTAAGCGTTCATTTTCTATACTTTTTAAAAGCCAATGCTGCCACAGTCTCTTTATCTTTTGCTTCGCCCCTTCCAGCATTTTCTTATATTTAAGGACATAGAATATACTGGCAATCCATCGCTTGAGACCAATAAACTTTTTACACCAGCTCATTTGTACAACTATTGACTTTTCCTCAGGAAGTAAATCTTCAATTATCTCCTTAAGCTGACTTAATCTAAAAGGCTTAAAAAGCACCGCTTCTATTTTTTCTTCTTTGAGCATTTCGTCTAAATTATCCAAAGCAGCTGTAATTAAAATTTGTTTTTGTTCAGGATATTTGACGCGACAACATCGAAGCAAATGCAACTGATTATTAAGATCTGAGCCAGCATTAGATATCAAAAGGTCCGCTCTTTGCTTAAGCAATTGGTTGATAAAATGCGCGGAATTTCCCTTTAAGCGGGTTATTTTATAATTTGATTTTTGCAATACATAGATAAGCATATCGCCGACTATACAATCTTGATCGCAAATAATTATATGCTGACCTTTACTCATATGTATCCCCCCTATAAAACAGCACTTAAATTGATAAATTCATACAAAGGCGCAAATAAAGCTAAAAGCACTCCCGCAGTACTTAGTCCCATAACACAGAGCAAAATTGGCTCAATTAAAACTGAAAATTTGCTTATATCATAATTAACTTGTTCGTTATAAAATTTGCTCAAGCGCTCTAAAACGTCATCTAAGCTATTGGCTTCCATAGCTACATGGACAGCATTTATGAATGACTTAGGAAAATATTTGCCCATTTGCAAAGCTTCACTAAATTCACAACCTTGATGAACTCCAGATATTGTGTGTTCCAAAGCAGAAGCTAAAGGATAGTTGGCCAAAGCCAAACTAGTTATTTGCAAAGAGCTATGTAAAGGCAAGCCACTGCGTAAAAGCAAAGCTAGTGTGTGACAAAAGCGAGCAGAGATAATATTTTTGGCAATTTTGCCCAACAAAGGGACGGTCAGCACAAAAGTTTGCCATTTTTTCTGTCCGTATGCAGAAAAACGATAAGTTTTCAAAGCTAGCAAAAAAACGAAAATAATAATTCCGGAAATAGCCCAAAGCGCTTTACTCTGTAATAGAGAGACGAAGCCTAGCAGCATTAAAGTTGGTAAAGGCAACCTAGCTAAAGAATCAAAAATAGGAGCAAATGAAGGAATAATATGGAGTATAACTAGGACACTTAAAGCGGCAAATCCCAAGCATACCGTCAATGGATATTGCAAAGCAGAACTCAATTTGCGTTTTAGTTCCAATTCCAAAGAAAAAAACTTTGAGATATCGAGGCAAATTTCATCTAGAGCACAAGAGGCTTCACCAGCTTGTATTAGACCGACTTCTATTAAATCAAAATACCCAGGATGCAAGCTCCAAGCCTGAGTTAAAGTACTCCCTCGACAAACTTCTCGACTCACTTCCAGCCAGATCTTCTGCTCATCTTTACATTTGCAACAATTGGCAACTGCTTCTAAAGCTTTTACAACATGAACTCCAGAGCGAAGCATCACTCCAAGCTGGCGGTAGATAAAAATTTTCTCCATGATTTTTACCTCCAATTTATCTGACTAAAACTACTACTTTTTAAAGTACCATCTATCGAAGGTGCCGCAGCCCACTGTCCTCCTGTAAGGGTATTTATGTATAACCAGCTATTACCAGGATCAACCCATAAAGCTCTGGGTTTAGCTTTACGCAACGACTCCGGCAGGGGAATTTGCTGCCAAGTACCACAGCCACTATTTTCTTGAAAGATTAAAGTATAGACGAAACTATTATCGATAGTGTAAATAGCAGAGCCCCAAATATTTGCAGCGACAGAATGTAAGCGTCCAGCTCCGGAAAAAGGTACAACCACAGATTCGCCCCATCCAGAAAAGGAATTGATCTTTTCTTGCACTCCTTTAGGTAAAGTCCCCCAATAGAACTGACGCAAACGGCGAGGAGTACCTTCACAAAGCCAGACGGTACTACCATATTGATCACAAGCGATCCCACGCAAATCCTGTATAGGCTTTTGCTTACTTATCAAGCACTGGCCATTTTTCCATGAGTAAGCTCCACTATTATTGGAATCATCCAGTACCCATAAAGCTCGATTGGCACTGTCAGCACAGAAGAGAAAATTGCCCATTTTATCGGCAGCGACGTCAATTATATGAGCTTTGTATCCCTGGCTATTAGTAGGTACTTCAATAGTATTACAAGCAATATTCTTGCCTTCGGCATTAAAGAGCATTTGCAAAATTTTTGGTTCTCGAGCGTGCGAAGCCCAGACAATGCCCTGCCCTGGATGGCCACAAATTGCCCCCGTAGACCAATTGACAGCAGCTCCAGTAGTTTTAGGCGCAGTGGCCAAGGGCTCCCAAAAAGAGACTTTGGCAAAAGGCAACTTTAAGGCCTTATCGGTAAAAACAGTTTCACTATCGTACGTGTGAGCATCTATGGAAGCAAGTGTGTCTGTATTGATAAGCCGACGCAAAGTGCACAAAGGGGCGCCGTTTTGACCTGTACGCACAGTAAGTAAACTGAAGTCTTGGCTAAAAGGTGAAATTTGAGCATACCAATAATAATCCTGATATGGACGAGCAAACTTACCTTTTTGCTCTGTAGGCAAAGAAGCTGGTGAACATTTTTGTAGTTCTTCCATTTTTGCCTGACCTAAATTTACAGCCACTGTGAAACGATCTGTGTTCAAGCTGGCCTTAGCTCCAAAAGCATAAGTTCCTAATAAATAACCAGCGGCACAAAAGACCAGAAATATCCCCATCATCAGCTCTAGCAAAGTATAAGCACGCGATGTCTTCCTTTTCACTGAACTATACCCCCAAAATTTCAAGTTCTGTATATAAACTTCTAAATAGCTTTTCTTTGTCGTTTTTTATGTGAAGCTTATTTTTATGTGACTCCAGTTCACTAAAAGAGATAGTTAAACTGAGTTCTAAAAATTGCAAGCCGCCACGCATACGCCAATTAACGGAATTTACACTTATGGAAGATAATTCACGTGCTAGAATACGTCGCGAGCTTATTTGCTTTAGATCGGATACATTATTGGCGTTGGGCTTAAATTCTGGCCGATACAGACATCTAGTTAAAATTTTGCTTTCAGAGTCCCAATGGAAACCGATAATAGAGAATTTACCGTCTGCAGCTGGAGCTTGGCGAAAGATGAATTTGAAGCCAAGTTTATCGTCACAGCGAAGACGATAGCCTTGGCGCCAAGTATTGGCACTAATTTTAGGCCAAAGTATTTGCTCACAAGAGCGCAAATCACGACTCATTACTTCCATAGCCAAAGCAGCAGAGCGCATAGCTCTCATACCCATTTCGCTATGTTTATAGTTGCGCGTAGAAGCCAAGCTCAGTTGACCGACTAAACTTATGAAAAGAACCGTTAAAGCGCAACATATTAGCAACTCTACAAGAGTCATACCCAGGCTTTTTCTTCTATAAATCGGGCCTTTGTTCGTATATTGCATTTTTCCACCCCCCTGCGGAATCGCGCACAATATAAAGATTGGCTTCTAGGCAAGTAGGCTTACCGCTACTGCTTAAAGTGCCTTCAACTACTCCTCTAACTCTCACAACCTTGGCAGATAAGCGACTTATTTCAAAATAATAATGGTCGAGCTCCTCAACTACAGGAACTTTTGCCAATATTAACTCGCCAGAGCTAGCTTTTTGTTCCGCTGATAACTTATTGCCCGGTGCTTCAAACAAAAAAGATGCAGAGCCACTTTGGCAATAATAGAAAAAATAGTCGCATCCAGATTTTGCCAAATACCAAGCTTGTAAATTGCGTTCTTGAACTCCAGAGAATCGACGTTCACTTTGCAAAGAAAGCAGATGGGCCGCTCCCAAAATAAGCATTACAGTCGTCAGCATCATAGCCATAATGAGAGCTCCGCCTCGCTGATTACGGCGGCAGAAGCCGAAGTACTTGCCAGAAAAGCTCCGGCTTCTTAACCGTTGCCAATTGTCAATATATTCCAAATACGTATGTAGCAAGATGATTTTCCCCCCAGTAGCGGCAAGCTCTAAGCTGCCGCAATAAACAAACCTAACTTATTATTTCCCTCTCCCATACTGCTTTCAAAGCTTTAAGTCGCTTATTCCAAAGCTTTTCGACAATTTCAAAGGAATGTTGGGCTTGCTGTAAATAGGCGAAACCACCACTGCGTTCCAGCCAGTTTTCAATGCAAATAATCAGCACTTTCCAGTACTCAATTTCCTTTTCACTGACTCCTTTTAAAAGCTTATCTACTCTGCCCTTAGAGACACGTCCAGAGGCCTGGCGGCGTACCTCTTCAAATTCTTGCTGTACTCCAGCGCAGCGTTCTTCTATGCCTAATTTTATATGACGCCAACGTCTGGAAAATTCATAAGGCGAAAGGGTGCGTTTTTTAGCTTTGTCTAACATAACAGGTAAAAAGTTCAGCATAAAGATTTCCCCCCTTATGGATAAATTAGCTGTTACCGTTATAAACTACACTACTGAAATAAACTGGAAATTTTTTACTCTTTAGGCGGCAGGAAATTAACTCAGGCAAAATTTAATTATAGATACGTGATCAAGACAGCACGAATTCTGGTGCTTGAAGATGACGCGCCGTTACGAGAGAAACTCGCCAGCGTCCTTCAAGACGAAGGATTTGACGTGATGGCCGCAGCCAGGGGGGAAGAAGCTGTCGCGATCTCCTCACGCAAATTATTCGATTTAGTTGTTTTAGATGTGCATTCTGGCAATTTAAGCAGCTACCGGACTCTTTCCAGGGTGCATCATTATCTAAAAGAAGCGGCAGTTTTGGCCATTACCAAAACTGTCAGTGAGGAAGATTCGATACGATCCCTCCGTTTCAGTGCCGCCGACTATTTGCGCAAGCCCTTCGAAGTAAATATTTTTTTAGAGCGTATCGGCCGCCTTCTGAAATTAACCCGTCAACACCAACAGCAGCGCGAAGAAAGCCTATGTTTGCAAACTTTGCACTCGTGGTCGATTCAAACCTTATTGAGCAGCTTTTTGGAAGGCCGTTTTAGCGACCACACAGTTAGAACAGCCCAACAAGCTGGTCTTTTGGCCAAAAGTCTGGCTCAACAAGCCAATCTGGAATCTCCAATAGTTCAGGAGATAGAGATAGGAGCCGTTCTTCAAACTCTATCAGCTCAAAAGCATTGGCACAATTCAGCCAAAAGTTTGGAGTTGTGGGAAGACAGCTTCCTCAAGAACTACTCAAAGCCAGAGTACTCTCTGGCCAGATATATAATTGACTCTGCCTTATCAGCTTCTTTACAACCACATACTTTAAGTCCTCATCTAAGAGAAGACTTGGCTGGCCTATCCTTGGCCTCAACGTTTTTTCATTGCGGGTATTGGCAAGAAGCAGAAAAGATTTTGCAACACTTGAGTACTCAGCCCACTTTAAGCGGCATCAAAGCTCAATTGCGCCTGGCTGCTCTTTGCTTGCACAATTCACAAAATCAACCAGCTCTAACTTACTTGCAATCAGCTATGCAAACAGCAGAACTTTTGGGGCCTCCTGTCTGGGCAAGGACAGCCTTGGAAGCCTATTTGCTGTATGTCAAAGTTGATGACCGACATTTCCTCAGTGAATTACAAAAAGCCCAAGCTATTTTAGCTCAGTTGCAATTGGAGCCTCATTGTTCCAGATCTATTCTGGCCAGTTCAGGTTGTTTGCCAGTAAAAGCTGAACAAATTAGTCAAGCTTTAGGCAATTTGCTTAAAGCCAAACATGAACTCCAGATGGAAACAGACTTGCCCTGGTTATTACCTCTACTATTAAACTTCTTGTACCGACATTGCCAGTTGCCTTGTCCACTAGAAAACAAGTTAGTGAAGTTACTGCGCTGGCAAAGTACCCAAATTACAGAGATATTGTCTAAACAAACTTTTACACCTAAACATGTAGCGCAGCTAAAACAGTTTGCTATAAGGTGGAAAAGGCAACTCTCCTATGCTCTACTAGAACGACTCAATATAAGCCAAAATTCAACCTGTGCTCAGTCTCAAGCTAGGACTACAACCTTTAATCCTACTCTAGAATTAAAGCTTTTGGGACAATGTTCCATTAAGCTAAACGGCGAAACTGTAAACGCAAAACTTTGGACTACTCAAAAGGCTAAGCACTTATTTTTGCGTTTGCTAAGTCACGGCACCTACCTAAGCTGTGAGCAAATTATCGAGGAATTTTGGCCTGAAAGCAGCAACGGGCAAGCTTGTCTTTGGAAAGCTCTATCTACTATCAAAAAGATCTTTAAAGATAAGTGCCCAGATTTTGATCCCATAGCGCGTTGTTCTTCAGCTCTATCTCCCAATCCACGTCTGAAAATAGTGGCCGATTGGCAAAGTCTGGAAAAATTATGGGGAACGTATAGAGTTAGTAAAAATATCCGCTTGCTTAAAGATATTAAACAACTGAGCCAAGGCCATTTTCTACCTCAATGCTCTATGGAATGGGCCACTTTAAAAAGAGTGCGCCTTGATTACATTTCCTTGCAAGCTCTCACTGAATTGGCCTCCTACCAATATAAACAAAAAGATTGGATGGAGTTGGTAGAAACAGCCTCTCAAGCTATAAGCTTGGAACCACTTCACGAGCAATGCACCTATTTACTAATGCAAGCATATATAGCAATACAACAGCCACAATTAGCATCTCAAACTTTTGAAAATTTGCAAAAAGCTTTTAAAGCTCAACTTAATCAAACTCCGAACCCTCGACTTGGCGAAATTTATCAAAAAATTCGACAAACCTAATTGCTACTAAAAAAGGCAGAAGCTACTAAGAGCTTCTGCCTTTTATCGTACTTTAGCTTATATGCTAGAGCTCGCTGTTTATTTTATTATTCAGCCTTACCTTCATCCTCAGCTTTAGCGGAAGCGGAAGTAGTCGTTATAGCAGCACTCTGACCAGTTTTGGCCCACCACACGGAGTAAGCCAAAATAAGCAAGGCGGTTACAAAGCCAATACAAGCCATAATTTCCCACATGGCAGCCACATTGTGATGGTGATACATAAACTGAGTTAGGTCTTCAGCTGTGCGGCCACTTAAAGTCACTAACTGATTGAAAGCTTCTCCTGGCTGAATCGCTGCTGCTTGATCCGGCGTCATTAAATTAGTATCCACCAGCATTTGTCTGGAGAAAGTATCCTTTGAAGCCAGCTTGTCATAAAGTCTGGGAGCGACAAGACCTTCTAAAGTGGAACCTATGGCAAAGGACATTTGCCCCAAGCCCAAGTACATGCCTTTTTTATCACTTGAAGCTAAATGAGTGCCCACAAATTCGCTAAATTTGGGACTGGAAAGCATTTCTCCGACGCTGAATACAGCAATCGATAGCAAACAGAACCATCCCATATGGGAAATACCAATTAAGCACATTGACACAGCAGCCAAAGCAGTACCCAAGGCAATGCTGCGCAAAATGCGCATTTTGGACGATAACCAAGCGAAGAAGAAGCATGTAAACATGATCATGCCACAGTTCAAGTTCAACATACCTTCAGGCTGAATGTAAGTTTTTGTCTTGTCCAAAATCATTATAAAACTGACTACGGCATTATCTGTATTGAGGAAGTGAGAAACTGTAGTGACTACATCGCGACTATCTACCCAATCTCGAATATGCAAAGGCAAAACGTCAAACATACAGTTAAACATGAAATAGAAACCGGTAAAAATTGCCAAAAATACACATAAATGAGGGCGTTTTAATTCGTTTATAGTTTCCCAAACGATATTGCGCTGTTTCTCTTTATTTTTCTCGCGCTCTTTGGCCAGTGCTAAGCGTTCTTCTAAACCAGGTTCTTTATAAGTAAGCAGAAGTAAAAAATTACAAGCAATGATTAGAGCACAAGCCAGAAAGACATGACTCCATTCCATCTTGCGCAAGAAACCAGCTAAAACAGGGCCTATAAAACCACCGATGTTTACAGTTTGATAGAAAACTCCCCAAGCCATAGAGCTATTCTCTGGCTTAGTCGATTTAGCTAAAGTGCCCTGAATGCCAGGCTTAAAGATGGCTGTTCCTGTAGCCAAACAGACAGCTCCCAGCAAAAAGCCATAAAAAGTTGGGAAAGCGGCCATAATTAAATAGGCGCCCATTTTTACGGCCGTAGAAATACCGATCATCAGTTTATATCCGTAGCGATCAGCTAAGCCACCGACAAAAATGGGCACAAATCCTTGGAAGCCAGACCAAACCATAAGAATAATGCCAAATTTGGCAGCGGTTACTCCTAAACCACCTTCAGCTGCCGGAGCTGTGGCATACAAACCGGCTACAGCACGCACGCCATAATAAGCTAAGCGCTCTACCATTTCCATAGCGCCGACTACCCAAAAGACGTATCCTAGGCTCATTAGCGCTGCAAATAGTCCTAATTGCTTTATATCGGTAGCATTTTTATCGTTCTGCCCCATATGCTCTCTCTCTCTTGTTAAAAATAAGCCGCTATAATTGCAACTTTGCCAAAAGAAAAGGCGACTCGCTGCCAAAACGAGCGAACCGCCTCCTAACTAAAATACTATCCTTGCTGTACTAAACGGATCCGCTTCTGTTCCTAAAAAGCTTGAAACCACCGCGACGCAAGGGATCGGCTCCAGTATCTATACTTTCACCTTTTACTTGTTTGGCTAAAATTTCAGACCATTCTTTACGCTCGCGCTCGTAAAGCTGCTGCTGCTCAAAGAGCGATTGCTTAGTTCGTTCTAACTCTTCACGCAAGCGAGCTCTATCCTGATGAGACTCTTCAATGAGCCGATCTTTCTCAGCGTTTTCAGCTTCAAAATTAGCTAAGGCCTCCAACATCTGGGCTGATTGTTTTTGCAAAGAATCGGAATCGCTGCGCACCGAAAGCTCGTAACGAAGAGAATCATTTTCGGACTTAAGTTTACTCAACTGGCCCAAAGCATCATTGAGTTCTTTGCTACCGCCTTCTCCAGCCTTAGTTTCATATTCTTTAAGCTTAGCTTTCGTCTCATTAAGTTCTAAATTGACAGCATCCAAGCGATCTTGCATGCGAACTTCTACGGCCTTGACAGCGTCGTAATCGTCTCCGAATTCGTGACTTTCTTCAATCTCAGCTTGCAAAGCCTCATTTTTAGCTTGCAAGGTGTTTATACGTCTGAGCAAGCGAGACTTTTCACTTTCCAAGCGCGACGCATTTTCTTGCAAAGCTTTTTCTCTTTGCGCAATATCGGCAGTTTGCTTATCAAGTTCGGCTTGACTGGCCAGAGCTTGAGCCTGGGCCTGGGCCAACTCTTGCTGCAACTTTTCTAAGGATTGACGATTTTCATCCTGAGCTTTGGCCAACAACTCCTCAGCCTCGGCTTGGGCGTTTTCTAATTGCAAACGCAATTCCTCGCGAGCGCTCTCAGCCTCTTCGACTTTTGTTTGCTGCTCTCCAAACTCTTTTTCTGCTTCTTCTAAACGAGCTTCAGCTTCTTTTAGCCTAGCCAAGGCCTCGGAAGTTTCTTTATGAGCTTCCGCAGCCATATTTTCTAATTCAGCCGACTGAGCTTTGGTAGACTTCACTACCGTTTGCATTTGCACCAACTCGGCCTTGGCCCCTTCAGCCTCTTCCTCTTTCTTTTTATAAGCTTCAGAAAGATCGTCATAAGCGGTATTCGAATGATCGAGCTGCTTTCTAGCCTCTTCTGCTTCCTCTTTGGCTTCTTCGAGTAAAGCTTTGATTTCGTCCAACTCATTAGCGGAGTCGTCGCATTCTTGGTTGGCTTTTTTCAGTTGGGCAGAGACCTCTTCAAACTGCGCTTTTAGATCTTTAATATCGCTGTCTCTCTGATCTAATTCCGCTTGCAAAGCCGAAGCCTGGGCAGCATTGTCCGAGCGATCGTCTTGCAACTGGCTCTTAATATGTTCAAGCTCAGAAGCATAGTCTTTGGCTTGCTTTTGCAATTCTTTATTTTGCTCTTGTAAGCTGAGATAGTCTTGCTGCAACTTGCCAAAAACTTCATCAGAGCCACTAGCTGTACTTTGCAACCGCTGACAAGTTTCTCGCAAACTCTCTAACTCGTCAAAGTCGTCTTTGGCTTGGGCATTTTCTTTCTTTAAGCGCTCACATTCGTCTTTGAGAGCGCGATTATCTTTTTGCAAATTGCCAATTAAAACTTGAAAAGTAGACGACTCCTCCTCACAAGCTTCATACTTAGCTTCACAATCGTTGTATTTTTGCTCTAAAGCAGAACATTGTTTGGTAAGTTCTCCCTTAGCGTTGCTCAATTCGTCCACGTAGCTGACGATTTTTTCCATAAAGTCGCCAACATCCAGACCATAGGCATCTAGAGGGGCTCGCAAAACTTCCAAACGGTTCAAGATAGAATCTACATTAGCGCCGCTTTCACTCACTTCGGAATGTTCTTTAGCCATACGCTCATGTTCTGTACGCAAATTATTATATTTTTGCGTAAGCAAGTCGTATTTTTTCTGCAAATTGCCCAGAGCTGCGCTGCCGACGCTGTCTTGTTTAGCTTCCAATTTGTCCAAAGTAGAGCGAATTTCATCAAAATTCTCTAGAATATCTTTAGGAAGCTCAACCGCTCCACTATCGATAGCATTAAAACGCTCGGTACAAAAAGTGCGCAAAGAAGCCATATCCTGGCGCAAGCTGCTTACCAACGTCTCGGCAAATATGCGTATTGACTTACTTTCAGCCTCAACTGGAGCGGAATTGTTGGGAAGATGAGCCAATTTCTCTTCAATACGAGCCAAGGCCTTATCGGTAGAGCTACCCCCTGGAGCAGGCAGAGAAGAGGGACGACGAGACTCTTCACGAGTTTCGTTAAATAATTTTATCAACCTAGCCTGAGCTCTAGCTAAAGGTTCCACAGCCCTCTCAATAGCTTGTTCTAACTGAGCTCCATCTATAGCAGCAGAAGTTCCATTTGCTTTAACACTATTTTTATCTAAGTTAGAATTACTTAAGTTTTTCTCTGCCCCAGAAGAGCGCAAAGGAAGTTCCATTTCCAAATAGCGCATCTGCGATTCATATTCGTCCAAATCGCGATCGTAAAAAGACGAATAATCTAAGGCCACCGGAGCGATACCAGTTAAACTTTCAAAAGTAATTGGAGGCGCAGAGATGCTCAAAGTAGATTCTCCATCGACGCTCTCGGCTACAGGCTGAGTAGCTGAGGTCACACGCTCGGAGACAGGAACAGCAGCTCCCATATTTCTACCCACAGAAGACGAAGGAGCTTTGAAAGTAGCGGTCGGTTCCTGGGTCGGCTGTGACTCTGGCTCTGGTTCTGGATCTGGATAGCCATAATAGCTGGCAGGATCAGAAGAGCTATCCTGGGCGCCCATATAGCCTTGAGCAGCACTAGACTGGCCACCACTTTTTGCTGTTTCAGCCGTCTTATTATCGCCATCTTCACTTCTACCATATTCGGAAAGAAGACGCTGCACATCATGATGACGTAAGACAACGTCACCGGCTCGGCGCGAGGCGGACACTTTGCCTTCACTTACCCATTCGCGGATAACGTCGGCAGGGACATCTATTAACTCAGAAACTTCATCGATAGTGTAAAACTTAGACATTGAGGGCAGGTTTCGAGCTCCTCTCCTCTTTTCCTATGCAAGGATATTTGCACAAAACAAGGAATTTCTGCAAGTATTTTCCATTTAATGTAGCTACCCCAAAGCCGTATGCGTACGGCTAAAGTTTTTATTTCTTTAGAGGCTAACCTAATGAAACACAAATTTTCCGTTTTTTTGCTCGTTGTCTTGGCAGCAACCATCGCTTTACTGACCTCAGCTTGTAGTAAAGGTACTTCCCAGGCCACCAAAGCTAAAACTATTGTCAAAAACAGCAATTTCAAATTGACCGCCCCTGCTGCCGATCGTTACGAAAACGTCGAAGGCACAGCGCTTTACAGTGCAGCTCCAGATATAACTGAGCGCCTGGCTGCTTTAGGTGGCAAAGCTCCCCAAAACATAAAAGCCTTTTTTATTTTGCTTAATCCCAAAACTCCATCTGAAGCTATTTTGGTAAGAGCCGGTTCCGATGTACCGGAAGAAGCTTACAAAAACCAGTCTAGCAGTGTGATTGTAGTTACTGGTGACGTGAAATCGGTAGATTGCCAACCTTTAGCTGCCTACATGAAAGAATCGTTAGGCGTAGATTTAGCCCTTACCGCTTCCGGAGAGCTGGCTTATATTGACGCAGAAAATACTATCAATTTTAGCATTTCCAATGTGAGCAAATCTGATGCTGCTGCTCAGAGAGCGGGCAAAACAGTGAATTTACCTTTAGAAGGCACTCCTCTGGGACAGCCTAAAGATACCAGCATAAAAACCGGTATCGTCAGTGACGAAGCCCCAGCCCAGCCTTCCGAGCCCTCTGAATCTAGCAGCAACATTTCTGAAGCTGCCGAAACAGCTCAAAGTTACTCAGAAAATACAACAACTTCCAGCGCTTCTGCTGCTACAGAAGAAGCTATGCATGAAGTTCCCAGTGCCATGCCAACACCACACAATCAAGATGGCACTCCCAGCGACTATTCCGTCGAGCCTACCCCGGCTTTTTAAACTAAACCTTTTTTAGAATTTGCCGTTTTTCACGGAAACTCACAAAGGAGAGAGACTTATGCCGCTGCCCAAAATAGATGAAACTATCAATGAAGTAAAACTTTTCAGCCTAACTGATTATGAAGCTGATTTTATTCCCTGGAAACGCAGTGAAAGGGGGCAGCAAGTCTACATAAAGTTGCTCCGCGAGCAAGAGAGCGCTCTCCTTTACGTGGGCGAGAATTGCGTCATGGATGCTGAGCTTCAGCAAGCTTTGATTCGCTTAGTAAACGAAGGCTGGAATGTAGCTGGAGAAGTGACAATGTCTTTTGAAGGCTCTACAGAACCAGGAATAGATCCGTATGTTTATCAAGATCCGATCGTTTTGGAGTTGGGCAAAGGACTCTTGCCTTTATTAGATCCCCAGCAAAATGCTCCTTTAGTTTCGGCTATGCCTGGCTTACGCGACGAAATAGCCAGAGAATCTGGCTTAGTCCCTGCCGGTGTACGTATAAAAGATAACTTGCGCTTAGATCCTTGTCGTTACACTGTTTTGCTTCACAATTCGCCTATAGCAAGTGGCGAAATTTACTTGGACAGATTTTTGGCAATAGGTTCTTTTGAGCAATTGTCTACTTTAGAAGGCTGGGCTGCTATTGAACCAACTTATCGCATGAAGGCCAAGTGGATTGAAGCTTCCTTGAGAGAGAAAGCAGAGAAAGCAGGCTGCCTCTTAGTAGGCCCCATGCAAGTGCTCTTAACTCACCTTAAAAATTTAATGCTCGAAGCAGCTCCTGAATTGTTAGGCTTGCAAGATACTTTCAATTTAATTTCCAGATTGCAAATTACTCACCCGGTTGTAGTAGGCGAGTTTATTCAAGATGGGAAAAAATTACGTGTTTTACGTAAAGTTTTGCAAACTTTGCTTAGTGAGCGCGTAGCTTTAAATAATTTAGTGACTATTTTGGAAACTATCGGTGACAATTTAACTGAGCAAATCAGCTTAGATAACGATTATATTGAGAAACTGGCCAACAAATGCCGTTTGGCCTTAGCCAGGCAAATTTGTTGGGCCAATCTTACCCCCGCCGGTGAATTACAAGCAGCCGTTACTGGAGACAAATTAGAAGCTGACTTATACACCTTAAAAGAATTATTTACGCGGGAAAAAATCCAAGACAGCCAAGAAGAATCGTTAGTCGATAAAATTATCTCTTGCCTCAAAGAAAAATTACAAGCTGCTGGCAACCCTGGTGTAATTATCACTTCTCCAGATTTGCGCAGCTTCTTATCTAAGCTTATCAATGCAGATATTCCCCATATGTGCATATTATCAACCCAAGAAGTTGCTAAAGGTCGCGTTAAGCTCATTGTGAACGGAGTCCTCGACTATAAAAAGGAAGAGCCTGTCTCCGCTACTTCCACAGATGTAAAAGAGACTTCAGACGATAATACAGCCAAGGAAAAAGCCGAAGAAACAAAATCGGATGCTTCCTCGGCTAGCGAAGGCTTTATGGGCATATTTAAAAAATCAAGCAAGAAAAATAAATGAGTACTACTGTAGTTTACGCTTTAGCCCATGCTTTGCTAGATTTTGCCTGTGCCTTTGCCTACTTTGCCAACGCGGCTCCTAATTTTTCCGACTGGGCTATATTGGCTTTAATTTATAACTTATGTGCTTTCGGTCTTCAGGCCCCGTTAGGTTTGCTGGCTGATAGACTCAATTATAACGCAGCTTTGGCCATTTTAGGCTGTCTTGTAGCAGCAGTAGGCTGTGGTTTTGCACTTCATCCGCTGGCTCTGGTCATTTTAGCTGGCTTGGGCAGTGCCCTCTTTTATGTTGGCAGCGGAACCGAGATATTAAATTACAGCCAAAATAAATGTCTGCCAGTAGGCATATTTCTAGCTTCAGGAAGCGTAGGCTGGTACTTTGGTACAAGCCTTGGTTGCACTCAACCTACAGAAACAGCGGTTTGGCCAATTTTAGCTATTCTTACTGCGACTGCTCTTGTAGCTGTTTGTCAGTACAAAAAGGATCCCAGCTTCAAGTCTGATAATTTGCCTTGTCAAGCCTGGGATTTTTCTAAAATAGCTTGTATAGCTTCTTTGCTTTTGATACTAGCTACGATATTGCGCTCGTATATAGGCTGCGGTTTGGCTTTACCTTGGGTAAAAACTTCTCCCTGGTTGGTAATGCTGGCTCTATTTGTAGGACAAAGCATAGGAGGATTTTGCAGCGACCGTTTTGGCTTAATGAAAACAGCGTCCTTATCTCTTTTAGTCGCCTCTGTCCTTTTTGTCTGGTCTGAAAATACAATTGTGGGACTGCTAGCTATACTCAGTTTAGCTATAAGTACTCCTATTGTTTTTTGGACTTTGGCAAAGATCATGCCTGATAAGCGCGGCTTAAGCTTTGGCTTATTGGGAGGGTCCATGTTCTTGGGTTTCTTGCCTTTAGATTTTAATGTTACTATCCTAGCTCAAACTCCATATGGATATGTAGTGGGTAGCCTTCTTATGCTAGCCAGCTTATACGTAGCTCTTCGTCTAGCTTACGACATAGT
Source organism: Candidatus Bruticola papionis (assembly GCA_002407045.1). Lineage (GTDB taxonomy): Bacteria > Vulcanimicrobiota > Xenobia > Xenobiales > Xenobiaceae > Bruticola > Bruticola papionis. Next base: position 67,948 of record DHKB01000061.1, read on the forward strand.
TAAGCCTATCGATCAGAGTTCACCTAAAGATATAAGATCGGATATGATGAGTGATCACACTATAATTGTGGGCTGATTTTGGCGTAGGCTTGCCACTACAGTTCACACACAACAAAAAAATGGCCCGAACCAAATATGGTGCGGGCCATTTTTTTTGTCTCTAGAAAGGACTAAGCCTGAGCTTTTTTAGCTTCTATGCAACTAACGGTATCACGAGCGATCATCAACTCTTCATTGGTAGGAATGACCCAAATTTTTAATTTAGAATCAGCTTTTGAGACCTCTCCTACGCTACCGCGCTTCAAATTGTCGTTCTTTTCTGTATCGAGCTTTAAGCCCAAGCAATCTAAATTGGCGCAAGTTAAAGCACGCACAATAGGTGAATTTTGACCTATACCGCCGGTAAAGACGATAGCATCGGCGCCACCCATTTCAGCCATATAAGCACCAATATATTTGACCAAACGCAAACAGAACATGTCCAAAGCCAACTTGGCTCTTTCGTTGCCAGCCATGGCCGCATCTTCGATATCACGCATATCAGAAGAGAGACCAGAAACACCAAGTAAACCAGACTTCTTATTCATCAAAGTATCGACTTGAGCTGGAGTAAGATTTTCTTTTTCCATAATGAAAGGCAAAATGGAAGCATCCAAATCTCCACAACGAGTGCCCATCAAAAGGCCTTCTAAAGGAGTAAAGCCCATAGAAGTATCGACACATTTGCCACCTTTAACAGCAGCTACAGAACTGCCATTGCCCAAGTGCAAAGAAATAATATTGACTTTATCCAGAGGCGTATTGGTTACTTCAGCATATTTATTGGTAATATAGCGATGAGAAGTACCGTGGAAACCATAGCGGCGAATTTTGTAACGCTCATAATATTCATAAGGCAAACCGTATAAGAATACCTTAGGCTCCATGGTAGAATGGAAGGAAGTATCAAAAACAGCCGTTTGGGGAATGTCTTTACCCAAAATTTCACGGCAAGCCAAGATACCTTTATGCTGAGCCAACTGATGTAAAGGGCCTAAGCAAGCTAAATCTAAAATACCTTGCAATACTTCATCATCAATCAAAATGGACTTATTGAAGCGCTCGCCACTATGTAAAATGCGATGGCCTACAGCGTCGATGTCCTTAAGACTGTTTACGCCCTCGATACCAGTTTTGCCGGAATTTATCCAATCAAAAATGGCAATAATAGCCTCACGATGATCTTTCAAAGAGCGGACGCCCTTTATACCATCAGTGCCAGTAGCTTTCATAGAATAGAGAGCTTCTTCAGAGCCGATCTTTTCGCAATTTCCAGAAGCCAGACAACGTTCGGTACCGTTCTTCATCATTTCAGAATCAGTCTGGATGATCTGGAATTTTACAGTAGAAGAACCGCAATTCAAAACTAAAATATTCATACTGCGGGGATTCTGTTTGCCAAGGTAGAAATCCTATAGTTTAGACAAGTTTTCTCTCAGAGGTAGCTTATACAAAATTATGCAAAAAATCCTTATCGTCCATACCGGCGGAGGTTTAGGAGACGTTTTGCTCTCCACTCCAGTTATAGAAGCTTTGAAGTTGAATTATCCTGAAGCTCAAATCGACTTCATGGCTCGTCCCTATACATCCGCAGCCATTAAAAACAACCCCTTCATACATACCATCTATACTGTAGACAAGGAAAAAATGAGCTGGTCGGAAGCTTTTTCCTGGTCGAGAAAACTTGCTAAACAAAAATATGATGCAGCCTTGGTGTTATGGAGCAATTCTCCCTTAGCCTTTATGCTCTATTTTGCTCGAATTCCCATTCGGGTCGGACAAGATTCGCGCTTCAGTTATTCCTGGACTTATACCCACAAAGTAAGAATACGCTCAGAGCACGGAGATGAACAATCGCACTGGAGCGATGTTATGCTCGATTATGTTAGGGCTTTAAATATACCCGTTCCTCAGTTAAAACCACGTTTCGTTATTCCCGAAACAGCTATTCATAAAGCTAAACAACTTATGCAAGCTCTGCCCCAAAATAGTGGCCCTATTATAGGCCTCCATCCCAGTAAGGGAATCAGCAACGTAGCTAAGATCTGGCCTACTTCAGTTTTTGCCGATTGGCTAAAAGCCCTTTACCAGCAATTGCAAGCCCGTTTAGTCGTCACCGGCGGTCCTCAAGAGAGAGATATTACAACAAAAATTATTGAAGAAGCTCAAGTACCTTGCTTAAACTTAGCTGGAGAGACAGACACAGAAGCATTAGCCGCTGTAGCTAAACAATGCCAAGTGTTTATTTGTCCAGACTCCAGTCCAGCCCATTTGGCTGCCATCAGCGGAGTACCTACCTTAGATATATTTGCTCTTAAAAGCGACTTTCCCAACCGTTGGAAAGCGGTCGGGGCTCCTGTAGTAGTAATCCGTCCCACTACTTGGAAATGTCAACGCATCTGCTGTAAAGAAAAGTGCCCCGATTTTAGTTGTTATAAGCAAATTGACGGCCAACAAATAGTTGAAGGCGTAAAGCAATTGTTACAATCAGATATTCAAACTGAGTCTTAATAAAAGCAGTGAATGAACGTTGGATCAGCCCAAAACCGATAAAAGAATTTGAACAAAATAGTAGGCGTAAAGATAGTATCTTTAGTGGCTTTTTAACTTTAGCTCTATTTTTCATGTTTGGCATTGCCTACTATGCTAAGCATTTGTTAAAGATGCCAATTTTGCTATGTTTTTTGATTTTGGCTACAGTTTCGTTCATTGCCTTTGTTAAGAACAACTCTTCGGCCCATTCCACGCCGAACTGGCTAACAATTTTACGTACTCTACTCAAAGTCATTGCTGTCAGCTTCTTTTGGATATTATTAATTAACAAATTGCTCTAAAACTTTGTGCAATATGTGAGCAATATTTTTATGTTACACAACATAATTAGGCTTGTAGTTTTTCACTGTAGAAACGCTAATAGTGTTCGGCCCACCCGTTAGCTATTTTGTGTTAGCTTCATTTTTTACCATATCTACGCTCCGGCTGCCTGGCCTTGCGGCCAGAGGCCTGCGCTATCGATATGGTGAAAAATTTCGCTATAAGTTATGGCTGTGGGCTCATGTTCATGTTGGCTGGCGGAAGCGTTGGCTCTTCCAGGCTCGAACTGGCCGAGCTAAAAGCTTCGGCCAATGTTCTTCGCCTTCCATCGCCACTGCCTCCGCCTGTTGGCTAAAAAAACTACAAGTCTAACTGTGTTGTGCGAAAGCATTCATAATGAGCGCATCATAAGCTCTTGGAAACCGCGATGTAAATCTTGAATAGGTGAGGTATTACCGAAAGTAATAAAGTTAGATTTTAATTCAGATTTTTTTAATTCAACTATAGCATTTTTGTTGATTGTACAATCCTTTTGACCATCTGCAACTACGTAAGGTTTGGCTGGATAAGTTAAATTCTTTATAGTAACTGTAGTATCGGCAGATAAAACCAACGAGCGAATAGAAGAAGAAAACACGGCGTTAGAAGCTACCAAGCATAAAACATCATCTACTAAAAGTACAGGGCCGCCAGCACTGAAAGAATAGGCCGTAGAGCCTGTTTTAGTTGCTAAAATTAAACCATCGCCGCGTACTGTAGCAAATTTCACTCCATCGATAATAACTTCCAGACATACGGTTCGGTTACAGCCGCCTACTAATACTTCATTAAGTGCTTGAGAACTCCAAATAAGCTGATCGTTTTCATACACTTGGCAAGAAAGCATAGTATGTTGCTCAAGATGATAATCTTTATTTACCAAGCGCTCCAGAGTACGTTCCAAGTGTTCGGAATTAACAGTACACAAATAGCCTATGCGTCCAAAATTTACGCCTAAAACTGGAATATGCTGCTGAGCTACTAATCTAGCCGCGTGGAGTAAGCTTCCGTCTCCTCCAAAAGCCAAAACAGCTTCGGCTGGATAACCATTTTCTATATCTTCCAGAGTAACTATATCTATATTGTGAACTTGCAAAAAGCGCTTTGATTTTTCTAAAGCTTTATCGGCTTTAGGACAATCTGGACGGCAATATATACCGAAAGCTCGGCGAACTGTACGATTTTCAGTGTTTGTTTGGCTCACTTTTTTGTGTTCCTGGAAATAATTTTTTTTTAGGCTATAATACTACAAGCGGCCTCTTAAGAGCACCCAAAAGGAGTTATATTCTAATGCATTTTGAAGAATTTTTGGAAGAACGTCGCCCTTATCTTCAGTATTTATACAACTTCATGGAGCAAAGCCAAAAAAGTACGCTTAGTTTGGATAAGCTTATCGAAGAGGCGGGCGGAGCTAAAAATATTGCTTGCATTACTGTAGATGCTGTCAAAGGTTTCTGCTCTCAAGGCTCAATGAGCTCTTCGCAAATGGCAGCTATAGTTCCCAATATTGCCGACACTATAAAAAAAGCAGCTGCTGCCGGAGTGCGTCACTTAATTTTTACCTGCGACTCACACAATATCAATAGTCCTGAATTTGCTTCTTGGCCGCCACATTGTTTAAAAGGTAGCCCTGAGAGCCAATTAGAGGACGCTTTAACTTCTTTAGATTGCGCTAAGGACTTTTTGATTATAAACAAGTCATCGATTAGTTCTCTTGTCGATACCTCTTTACTTAACCATTTACTTACTTTAGATAATTTGCATACCATAATAGTAATGGGTGGAGTTACCGACTTATGTTTATATCATTTAGTAGCCGGCCTTAAATTCTATTCTGTCTCTCGTCGTCGGCCTTGGAATTTAGTGGTGCCTTTAAATACGGCTGCAACTTTCGATTGTAATTGCGAAATTGCTAAAGCTACTAATACAACTCCACATGATGAAAAATTGTTGAATTGCGTATTCTTTGAGCATATGCAAACTTTAGGCGCTAAAATTGTTGGAAAGATTGTATAGCGCTAAGTATTGTAAATAAAAAAGCGAGCTGGAATTTGTTCTCAGCTCGCTTTTTTATTTATTGTCGCCACTTGCAATTAGTTTACAATAGCGACAAAAATAGCTGCTTACCAGATCTTGTTGCGCTGGTCGGCAGGACGGCACATGGGAGAGCCTTCGGGAATATCAAAAGCTTTGAAGAAAGCTTCCATGTTGGAGAGTGGGCCGTTGACGCGCCACATAGCCGTGGGGTGCGGGTCGGTATTGATTTGCAATTTCTCCATCTCGGGACTGATATTGATAGCCCAAATTTTAGCATAATTGAGGAAGAAACGCTGAGCAGGAGTGTAACCGTTAATGACAGGGCCTTCTTTGCCGTTAAGCGATTTCTGATAAGCACCCCAAGAAAGAGCTAAACCGCTTAAGTCGGCAATAGATTCGCCCAGAACAAGTTTGCCATTCAAATGCTGTCCTTGAACAACATAAGAAGAGAACTGATCTTCTACGCCTTTAGTGAGCTTGTCAAATTTAGCTTTATCTTCGGCAGTCCACCAGTTGCGCAAGTTGCCTTGACCGTCATATTGAGCACCTTGATCATCGAAACCATGGCTAATTTCGTGGCCAATTACCATACCAATACCGCCATAATTTGTTGCATCATCAGCATTAGGATCAAAGAACGGAGGCTGCAAAATACCGGCTGGGAAGACGATCTCATTATCGCTGGGGGCGTAATAGGCGTTCACTTCCTGAGGAGTCATATACCAATCGTTAGGATCGATAGGCTTGCCGATCTTGGCCAAGCTGCGCTGCTTCTCGAAGCGTTCGGCATTGCGCATATTGTCATAGTAAGAATCGGTAATGGTAAGTTTAGAGTAATCGCGAGGTACGTCGGGATAGCCGATCTTAGCTCGGAAAGAGTGCAACTTCTTCAAAGCTTCTTGCTTGGTAGTTTCACTCATCCAGTCTAAGCGAGGAATATCTTCGGCCATATAAGCGGTGATATTCTTTACCATATCGAGCACTTTTTGCTTAGCTTCGGGAGGGAAAGCTCTCTTAACGTAAAGCTGGCCTAAGCCTTGGCCCATTAAATTATCTACTACGCCAGTAACTCTCTTCCAACGAGGCTTCATAACTTTAATGCCGCGTAAGGTCTTGCTGTAGAAATTGAAGGAACACTCTTCAAATTCTTTGGTAAGGTAAGGAGCTCCGGAAGAAATTATTCTCCAGGCCAAGTAATCTTTGTGTTTGGCCAAAAGGGACTTGTCAGCCAAAAGACCGTTGACGGACTTCATAAAGTCGGGGCCGGTAACGTTAATTTCTTTGGGAACGTCGATACCTAAAGTTTTGTAATAGCTGTTCCACTCGATAGCCGGAGTGATCTTGGCCAACCTGTCTTGGCTCATCATATGGTACATTTTCTGCGGATCGCGCATTTCGGCAGCAGGCAGAGAGGCCTTAGCTAAACGAGTTTCAATGTCCATAACGTTGCGGGCAGCTTTACTAGCTTCGCGAGCAGAGTAACCAGCTAACTTGAACATATTGGTCATAAAGTTGACGTATTGGGAGCGTAATTGCTTAGACTGATTGTCTGTACGCATATAATAATCGCGCTCGGGCAATCCTAAACCGGCTTGCCAAATAGTTGCTACAATTTTTCTGCTGTTTTTGTCATCTTGAGCAGAATCCAAGCTAAAGTACGGATTTAAGCCGCGGCTGTGCTGATAAGCTATCATATTAAGCAAGGCGGTGGAATCTTTAATATCCTGAACGTCTTTAAGCTCACTCTTTAAAGGAGCAATACCTACTTGCTCGCGGGCTTTTTCGTTCATACCGCTCTTGTAGAGTCTGCCTAACTTAGTTTCCAATTCGGTCTTAGGGTTGGCGGCAGCTTCTTCCAAAATTTCGTGCAAAATTTTGGAATTATTATCAGCTAAAATAGTAAAAGTGCCCCAACGAGCTTGATCGCCGGGAATAGGATTGGCTTTTTTCCAACCACCTACAGCATACTCATAAAAGTTATCGCTAGGTTTAACCGAACGATCAAAATCTTGCTCAGTTACGCCGCTGCTAGTTCTGGAATCAACTTTGGCTTCAGTTTTTGACTTAGTGCCGCAATTAGTTTCAGCTTTGGTGCAACAGCAGTTAGAAGCTGTTTTAGAGCAAGCACAAGCAGAATCGTCTTTGGTACAGCAGCAACCAGCTTTTTTACCACATTCTCCAGCCTGAGGAGTTGCGTCTGCATAAGCGGGCTGAATAGCTACAGTAGCCAACATTAAGCCACACATAGCTGCCGCTTTTTTCCATTGATTGATATTCATATATAAGATCCTTTCGGTTAGATTTTTATTGTCTAGTAGAAAAATTTAATATGCAATAATATGTACGAAAAATCTTACAACAAAACGTAAATCGTATAATAACGATTGGGCTTTATTGTTTCTTATTTTTCTTGTTTAAGACTATCGATTTGATCTTGTAATTCCTGAAATTTTACATAAAGGTGCTTAAACATACCGCCAATATAACCAATTTCCCAGTCTTCTAGCTGAGCGCGATCTAATATGTCGCTAAATTTAGCTATTTCTTCTAATTTGCTAGCGCCGCGCTGGGGTGGATAGCCCATTTCTCCTAAATAGTTGCCTACGGCTTTCATTAACTTGAGACGCTTTTCTGCTGAGGCTAACTTCTTTTGCTGAGTGCCAGGGACGCTGTGAGAGCGGCCAAAAAGTTCATATAAAGCTAAAGAGACCGAGTGGGAGAGGTTGAGCGATCCTTCACTGGGAATAGTAACTAAACGGTGGCAGCCTTCCAATTCTTCATTAGATAAGCCCGATTCTTCATTGCCAAATACCAAAGCTACTTTGCCTGGCTGAGCATGGGCATCCAATTCGCCTTTTAAGTCTGGCAATGACAGAAGCTTGTGGCGCTTTTTGCCATAGCGTCTAGTAAAGCCAAAAGCAAAATTTACATCGGAGAGCGCTTCTTCCAAAGTGGATACTTGTTTAGCCGCTTGTAATACTTCCAAACCATGGCAAGCCCAATTTTGAGCAGTAATGCCAGGCTGTTTGCGTGGTGAAACTAAAATAAGTTTATTTAAACCAAAACAAGTCATAGAACGAGCGGCCCCGCCCATATTGGCCTCGCCCTCAGGGCTGCATAAAACAACGATAGTATCTTTTGCTTCTAACATTTTTTTATCACGAAAATTCTATATTTTTTTAGATCGATTATTTTCGCTTTCTATACAAGCGAAAAGCGAAGCGGTAAAACTTTTGCAGTGTTGCCGTCAAACTCGAGCCGCCAAACTTTAGCGAATATAAGCTGAAAACCTGCTTTATCACATAAAGAAAAAGAACTGGAGCGGCAGGCTCAAGCCCTTAATTATAGAACAAAGCGCGGCTATGATTAAGAAACTTAATATTTTGGTCGTTTTTGGTGGAAAGTCGGCCGAGCATGAAATAAGCGTGCTGTCAGCTCGCTCTGTGGCGGCTGCTTTGTCTCCAGAAAAGTATAATGTTTTCCTTGCTGGCATCTCTCGTAATGGTCGCTGGGTAATTGGCTCTCAAGCTAAATCGGCTCTGGATAAGGGCGTTGTAGAAGATAGCGAAGAGGGAGAAGCAACTATTCGTCCCGGTTATCAAGGGCGTTCAGTTGCTGAATATAAAAACAATTCTCACGAATTGTCAGAGCTCAACTTTGACGTAATTTTCCCCGTTTTGCATGGTACTTTCGGTGAAGATGGCACCATTCAGGGACTTTTTGAAATGGCCGATATTCCTTATGTTGGAGATGGCGTTTTAGCTTCGGCTATTGGTATGGACAAAGCCGTTATTAAAGACGTTTGGGCTCACAACGGGTTGCCAGTTTTGCCTAGCGTAACTTTACTGCGTTCTGCTATTGAAACAAACTTAGATAAATGTGTAGAAAAAGCGCTTAAAAAGCCTGGCTTACCTTGCTTTGTCAAACCTTCCAATGCTGGCTCAAGTGTAGGCATTAGCAAAGCTGAAACAGAAGAAGAATTGCGCCAATCTTTAGTGTTGGCAGCCAAATTTGACCGTAAAGTTTTGGTAGAAGCTGCTTGTCAAGCTCCACGTGAAATTGAAATTGGTGTAATAGGTAATGATGTTCCGGAATGCTCTGTACCCGGCGAAATTACTTACAGCAGCAAATTTTACGATTACAGCACCAAATACAAAAATGACGGCTCTCCGCAATTGCTTATTCCTGCGCCACTGCCAAGCGAAACTGTTATGGAGATTAAGAGATTAGCCAAAAAAGCTTGGACTGCCGCAGATCTAAATGGTTTAGCTCGTATCGACTTCCTTATGGATCCTCAAGGCCATATTTGGCTCAATGAAGTCAATACTTTACCTGGCTTTACCCAATTTTCTATGTTTAGCAAGCTTTGGGAAGCTTCTGGCGTGGAATACAGCGCTCTTTTAGAACGTTTAATCGATTTAGCTATCGAGCGCTATAATGATAAGAAGAGGACGCTTTTCAAACCGTAATTTTACAGCAAAAATCTATTAAGCGTAGAGCTTATAGTGAAGGCTTGTAACAGCAAATTAAGCTTCGTTTTCTTGGCAAAATTGCCCAAAAGAAGACGAAGCTTAATTATTTATAAAGCGGTTACAACAGAGTCCAATATAATCAAGAACTGTGCACTAAAGGTCTGGCTCTATGCCAATTTTAATATCATCTCCTTTAAGTAATATTTTGATCATTTCATCATATTTAGAAAGCGGAATTTTTCTTGTAATAATAGGGGAAATATTTATTTTTTTATTGCACAAAAGATCATAAGTCTTTTTCACATATTCCGGTATAAAATGAAAAGCGCCTTTAATAGTCAGTCGCCTTTTTGTGATATCGGCTAAAGGCAAATTAAAAGTCGTACCGCCTGCGCAGCCGCCGAAAAGCATAACTTGAGCTCCGTCATTGGCTAAAGTCAAACTCTCTTCCCAAACTGAAGTTTGGCCTGTACACTCGATAACGATGTCACAATTTTCACCTTGAAAAGCATGGTGTAATATTTCTTTCATTTTAGAAAGTTCTGATGGACACGACTTCTGATCTATAACTACATCGGCTCCCAATTGAGTAGCACATTGCAAGCGCAGTGAACGGCGTCCCAGAACTACTATCCGTTTGGCCCCTAGCAATTTTATAACTGGAATATACATTAAACCTATAGGGCCAGCTCCAATTATTAAAACATTGCTTTGTCCAGGCTTTACGTCAATAAAAGATGAGCCATAAACTACACAAGATAGAGGCTCTAAGGCAGCAGCTTCAAAATAGTCTAAATCGCTTGGTTTATGAAAAAGATTTGTTTTGGCTACATGAGCGGGAATCTTTATATATTGAGCATAGCCGCCGTGCACCATAGTCTCCATAGTATAGGAGCATAAATTGCCTAAGTTGCGTCTACAATAATAGCAGTGGCCGCAAGGAGCAGTAGGAGCCAGCATAACCGGATCTCCGACTTTAAAGTTTTTGACGCTACCACTGCCTATTTCGACTATATCGCCGGAAAATTCATGACCAAAGGGCATTGGCAACTTAAATTTGGGGTGACCGCGTCTAAAAGTTTTTAAGTCGGTACCGCAAGTTAAGGCGGCTTTAATTTTCAGTACAACTTCTCCGGATTCAGCATGAGGAATGGGCACCTCTTTCAGTTCTACTTTGCCAGGTTCTAAAAGCTGTAACTGACGCATTTTCTAGGCCTCGTTGGTATTATTTTTTTTGCTTATTTCTTATAAAGATGGAGCTGAAACAGCTTTTTGTTTGGGGTCTTTCTTTTTCCTTCAAATTTGGAAGAAGGCAACGGCTTAAGCATCGCGAAAAAAAAAGACGTGTTTGTACGTAGTTTGCTTATAGAGAACTTCCGTTCTATAAAAAGAGTTGATATTTCTTTCCAGAGTCGCGTCACCGTACTTATTGGAGAAAATGGCTGTGGAAAGTCCAGTATTTTGAACGCTTTAGAAGCTGTTCTGGGGCGCAATGTGCCTAAGGATGGTTTTGATATAAGTGCTTCCGACTTCCATCGCAATCGTGAAACATTTTATTATGCGACAGCTGCTTCAGAAGATTTACAAACTAAAGAGATGCGCATAATGATCGGCTTTGGGGGGAGCTTTTCCGGCAACAAAACTGAAGCTATAGATAAACATGCAACTTCAGAATATATGGAAGCTGAAGAAAATGGCTCTCGGGTTTTGCGAGCTGATGAAGCTAGCGAACTGTATAGGCATACCGCCGAAACAGACAGTTCTTCCTCTGAGGAGGAATCGCTCAAGTCTTTGCAAGAGGAAAGAGCTTGCGCTTCTTATAGTAGCTTACAAAAGTTCAAAGATGAGCGCTTTATGACCGATTTACTTATGCGTGGCGGTCGTATGGCTCGAGTACTTAATTTTTACCTTTGCGTAAAAGCTAGACGCGAGGGAAATCAGGTTTACACTGAGTATCACTTTGAAGATGCCAAACATGAGAAAATTGAATTGGCCGATTCTTTAGAGTACTTAAAAACAATTAAGACTGTTTGTCCTTTCTTGCGTATTCGTCCTGGCGCTCTGCTTCCGCCTATTAGAAGTGGCCAAGAACAGCGTCCAGCTCAAGATAAGGTTGATTCACTCTTTAGTCAGGCCTATTCTGAATTGACAGAAAATGCCCAATGCTCTGCTCAAGAGTTTATTGCCGCTCATCGTGACGAATTGGAAAGCAACCTGAACAATTTGGAAAAAATTTTGGTTCACAATTCTCGCAATGAAACTGAACGTATCGATTCTGCCATTGATGAAGCTGGTGATTTCTCTGACGAGGAAGATTCTAAACGCGGTCAGGATCGCTACACTCAGATTTTATCTGCTCATAAAGGCGACGGTAGAATCATCAAGGAAAGATTACAAGCACCAATGTCTACGCTCAATCCGCTAATAGATGGCGATAAACGTGAGCGTGACGATTATGAACGTTTTAGTGCCCTTTTACGCGGCACTGGTGCTAGAAGCTTAGCTATGTTGGCCTTTGCCGATTCGTTCTTTAAAGCACAATCTCAAGGTTTTGCTGAAGCCAATGATGGCAACGGTGATTATTATCCGTTACTTTCTGTGGAAGATCCTGAGGCTTATTTGCACCCGCTTATGCTTACGTCTGTCTGGAGCTTGATAGACCGTATGTCGCCGCAGCGTTTGCTTTCTACCAACAATTCCGACTTACTTTCGGCTGTGCCTTTAACTGGTATTCGCCGTATGGTTCGCTCTCCTGAGGGTATTGCTAGCGTTTACAGAGTAAACTCCGGCCATATTCATATAAATGACTTGCGTCGCATAGCTTATCATTTACGTATTAGGCGTGGAGCCGCTTTATTTATGCGTTTCTGGCTCTTAGTAGAGGGTGAGACTGAGTGTTGGCTGTTACCAGAAATTGCCAGAGTTTTGGGCTTTGATCTTTGGAGCGAAGGTATAGAATTGGTCGAATTTGCTCAGTGTGGTTTAGCTCCTTTGGCTAATTTAGCAAATGAGCTGGGCATTAGTTGGCATCTTTTAGCCGATGGAGACAAAGCTGGCCATACTTATGGAAAATTGGCTAAGCCTTACGCCGAAGCTGCTGGTTTGGGACGCATCACTGTCCTAAAAGAAGTAGATATTGAGAATTGCTTCTGGGAAAGCGAGTACGATTATAAAGATGTCTTCCGCAAAATAGCCGGTCCAGCTCAGCAGGGCAGCAAAAAAGGGGAAAAATCTAAGGATTTAATCAAGCGAGCTATTCGAGTTGCCTCTAAGCCGGGGTTGGCCTTGGCCTTAGGCAAAGCTATGCAAGATAAGGGGCCGGAAATGGTTCCCGATCAGTTGCGCATGATGATTTATGATGCTGTAGGAACAGCTCGTCGTCAAGGACGCAGACATTCTTAGTTTATTAAGTTTAGATAAGCTAAGCTCTTTAGAGCCCGTTTTCATGAGAAAGCGGGCTTTGGTATAAGTTTGTCGCTCTTTGGGCTGGAAAAAATAAATTTTGAACAATGGATAGTTTGTCTTTTTATGATACAGTTCATCTTTTTGAAGTAGAAGAGAGTATAAAATGCCGGAATTACCTGAAGTAGAAACTATACGTCGCGGTTTAGAAGATAAATTGCCTGGACATATTGTCGAGAGTATAGAAATTAAACTTCCTAAATTGCTCATAAATACCGATTCAAAAGGGCTTACGGAAGCTCTAGTGAGACATAAATTTACTCAGGTACGTCGCTTGGGCAAAATTCTTATTCTTGACAGCGAAAATTACTCTGTTTTAGTGCGTTTAGGCATGACCGGTCAGCTGACTTTTCGTGACCTTAATTTGCCTGACACTAATGAATTTACTGTCCATCCTATAACCGGTTTACAGAGAGCTAAAGGACAGTTTGAGCCCGATAAACACACTCATATTATTTTGTATTTAGATGGCCATACTTCATTATGTTACAGAGACATACGCCAATTTGGTAAGTGGTATCTTTACGCTAAAAATGAACTTAAAAATTCTCCTGAACTTAATTCTTTAGGGCCGGATCCTTTTGGAAGTGATTATACTATTGATAATTTTGCTAAAGGATTAAAGAAAACATCTAGAGCTATAAAAACAGCTCTTTTAGATCAATCCATAGTGGCTGGTTTAGGCAATATTTATGCAGATGAAGTTCTTTTTGCAAGTCATATTTTACCGACAAGATCAGCAAAAAGTTTAACTGATTCTGAAATAGAAGCGATCTTTAATGTGATTAAACCTATTTTGCAAAAATCAATTGATAATCGCGGCACAACATTTTCAGATTATCGAGATGCTGATGGTCATAAAGGAAATAATGCAGCTCAACTTAAAGTTTATGGAAGAGGCGGCCAACCTTGTTTGGTTTGTGGTCAAGAACTTCGTAAAGAAACAATAGGCGGCCGCAGTAGCGTTTATTGTCCTAATTGCCAGCATTAGAGCTATTATTATTGGCTTAGACTTTGCGTTGAAAGTTCAAAGTTTTATACATATGTAAAAAGCCGCCAGGTTTACCAATTTTTACGATAAGTAAAGTAATAAATTTGACGGCTTTTTCTTTTGGTTTTATTTTGTCAAAATAGCTATTCTAAAACTTCATCTAAATCTCGGGCAAAAAGTTCGACAGTAGTGCCCACTACATATAAACTATCGGCACAAACTTTATCGAGCGT
>DHKB01000030.1:0-21894 GCA_002407045.1 Candidatus Bruticola papionis
GCCAAAATTGCTCCTTTAGCTATTGTCATTTCTCAAAATTGCTTGCAGCAAAATGTAAGTTTAGGTAAATTATCTATCACAGCCGGTCAATGCTTAGTGGAAGAAAGCCGTAAAATTGGAGATTTTGCCACAGTAGCAGCCCGTTCTCGCGTCGACAAAGACATACCGGCAGGCCAAGCAATTTGGTCAGGCGATCCCGTCGACACCCACAAAGCTTCCATGCGCCAAACGGCCATGCGCCAGCTTCCTCTCAAGCACTGGAAACAAATTCAACAGCTGGCTAAACTTTCTCCAAAGGACTGACACAAATTATGAGTTCATCCTCTTCCAAAGATAATAAAAAGAAAGATAAGAAAAACGCTCAGCCTCAGGCAATCACAGACAAAGCTTCTTCAGCTAATTCCTCCCAAGAGCCACCTACAGCTTTTATTACTAAAGATCAAAAGCTTTTATATTGCTCTTGCTTTGCAGGCATGGGATTACTAATGGGCTTTCTGTGGGGAGCCAATTCGATAATCGACGTAGGCCAATCTGCTTCTCCTTTAATTCAAGCAGCCAAAGCCAGCTTAGCTGTAGCTACTACTTCAGCAGATATTGCTAAAGGAACCTACTATGGATTAGTTGGAGCTATTATCGGATTATCTTTCGGCTACTCGATATCACTCGACACCAAGCCTATGTTGGCTAGTTTGATTTTTGGTTTCGTGGGACTTTGGCTAGGCATTTTAATAGGCGGCCCGACTTTAGCAGGAGTTGGCTGGCTAATCGGATACGGAGCTGTTATCTTTAACGCTATTGGTTTGGAGCGCTATTGCCAAGTATATCACCAAGTAGCCAAGGAACGAGCTGCCCAAAAGTGATAGCACCATCAGCTTGAAGCGGAGACCTGAAGTGCTCATTTATCACACCAATGACATGCACGGTCACAGTGAAGCCCTAGACTGGCTGGAGGCCAATGCCAAACAACAGTTGACCGAAGGCCAAGCTCTTTATTTTGACAGTGGTGACGCCTTAGTGGGCTCTAATACTATATGGAAAAACTATGAGCCCAATTTGGAAAGAATGAGCTCAGTTTTCTGTACGTCTATGGCTATGGGCAACCGAGAGTTTAACTATCAGCGGCGTATTTTAGATAAAAGAGCTGCCCAGCGTTTATTTCCTTTGCTTTGTTCTAATCTTTCTGATATTAGACAAAGTGGAAGGTTAACCGATACGCAATTAGTTAGACAATTAGGCTCAATTCCAGAGATTGATTGCCAAAATAGTTGTTGGCGTGAAACAGAATTATGGCGAAATTTAGCTTCTCAACGCTGGATTCCAGCTCTATCGTTGCATAATAGCAACTGGTCAGAAGATTATTCGCTGCTTCTGTTGGCTGCGGTCCCTGTCCAATACCCTCACAACGCTATTTGGGAAAAGATCTTCGGTTTCAGATTTTTTGAAGCGGAGACTATTTTGCCTCTTTTAGCAAAACGTTGCTTTGAACTATTGAATAGACCTCTTCGCCTAGTTATTTTAAGCCACTTAGGTTTAGAAAGGGACAGAGTTTTGGCCGAGAACTTGCCACCAGGCTGCTGGATTTTGGGCGGTCACAGTCATACTGTAGTTTCCGAACCAGTCAAAATTGGCGGCAATTTTATCGTTCAAACTGGTGCTTGGGCTAAAAATATTGGCAAATTGGATTATAATTTTGAATATCCAGAATTAAGCGCCTATCAATTGCTAAATCTACACTAACTTTCTAAGGGGAAAAATTATGGCTTCTAATCGTGTCCTGTTTATATCCAACGGAGCTGGTGAAGATTCAATTGCCAGCCAAATTATAGCCGACTTGCCAGAATCACTTCCCCGAGAAGCTATGCCTCTGGTAGGAGAAGGCTCTGCTTACAAAGATTTAGCTCCGGTTGTAGGCCCTAGACAGGCTATGCCCAGCGGAGGGCTTATCCAAGAAGATTGGCGCAATTTATGGAAAGATATAAATGGGGGCTTATTTTGTTTAACGCTTAAGCAAATAGCTTGGTTGCGCCAACAACGCCAAAGATTCACCCAAATTGTAGCTGTAGGCGATTTATGGCCTGTTATATTGGCCGTACTTTCCGGAATACGTCCCATTACTTTTATAGGTACAGCCAAATCAGATTATCATCATCCATACTCAGCCTTAGAAGCTTTTATATTGAGAACTTTCCAAGTTCATTCTTTAGTCAGAGATGAACCTACAGCTGAAAGTCTACGTCAAAAAGGCGTTAAAGCTGCTTGGGTTGGTAACGCTATGATGGATGGTTTAGTTCCCCAGGAGTTAGACTTTAAATTAGATAAGACTAAAGAAGTGGGCTTGGCACTTTTCCCTGGCAGTAGAAAAGCTACCTATCAGGTGCTACCTCGTTTGTTAAAATTGAGCCAATTGCTAGCTAAGCGTTTGGGAAAAGACGTGTGTGCTTTTATCGCCGTAGCTCCTTCCATAGATACAAATGAGCTGGCTCAAGCTTGCTCAGATTTTACTTTAGGAGATTGTCCTTATCCAGGTTGGCATACTTTAACGGATAAGCACGAAACTGCTGATCCTCAGGCTCGTTTTTTCTTGATAAAAGGCCATTTAGCTGATGTTTTAAAGTATAGCCGAGTAGCCTTAGGTTTAGCTGGAACGGCTCACGAACAAGCTGCCGGTTGGGGGATTCCCATTGTAGCTTACGAGCCCGGAGGTGAGAGTCACTTGAGGTGGTATAGAGCACGCCAAAAGGGATTATTAGGCGACGCCCTTATTGTCAGTGAAGATCGCGATCCAGATATAGTGGAAGCTCTCTTCAATCTTATTCATAACGAAGCTGATAGACAAAGACGCGCAGAAATCGGACGAAAGCGTCTGGGCCCTCCCGGAGGCTCTGAACGAATGGCTGCAATTATAACGGAAGCTTGCCAATAGCTCTTACAAATAAAAATAGCCAGACAAGAATCAGCCAGCCCCAAGTGCTGTACTCGAAGCGAAGCGATTTCCAAGAGAATGATTCCTCTTCACAACAAGTACCGCTATTTGATGTTGAGTTAAAGCGAATAAAACTCCTCACAAACTCTGGAATAGAGCTCCAGCAAGGCAAAATCGCTGGTGTGCGTGCTTTGTAATTTAAAAAGATCTCACCAAAGCGAAGAGCTAAAAAAGCCTCTTCTGAAACGATGCAAGAAGCATAAACTACATATAAAGATGAAGCTCCCAACAGCCACATGCCCAAACTAGCAGCTAGGGAAAGGGAACCGCAAGAAGCTACCATAACACCGCAACCAGTTAGGATATTGCCCAAATAAAGCGGGTTGCGTATATATTTGTAGGGTCCGTTCGTTACCAAAAAAGAAGCTTTCAGTTCCTGGCTGCGCGTATGCTCTCCAGTCCATCCCAGGGCCCAAGAGCGCAGCGTCTCACCAAAAATAGCCAACATTATTCCCCAGCAACACGAGCTTACGGTCGGTCGGGCGGCTATCAAAATAATCGCGGTAACTACAGCCATTATGAGGCCACGCCACTTAAAAATAAAAGGCGAAGCTACTTTTTTCCCTTGCCTAGAAATATCCATTGTTATAAAGCTGCCGCCTCCAAAATAAGCTCAGCCATACGTCGGCCAGCTCCTTCACTTGTTCCCATAGTTTTTCTTAAATCTTCAGCCGTTTGCGCATATTTATCAGGATTTTCAATCCATTCAAAAATAGGCTGAGCTAGAACAGAAGTATCTTTTTTAACTAAAACTTCCGGTACTACCTGGCGATAGGCAATGCGGTTGGGGATAGCAGCAAAGCCGTGACGAGCATAAGAACGCAAACGCAAGTAACGTTTTATTTTAGAAAAGAGGGGAGCGTTTTCCAAAAGGCCACCGAGACCACCTCTGGGCAAAGAGGCGTCAGCTGATAGACCAACGACCATTGGCTTACCGCAGCTACCAAGTTCTCCAGTGTTGGTACCAGGAATTGTAAGAGCCATATCAATTTCAGCAATAGCCTGGTAGGGATGGCTCCAAAGTACTTCAACTTCAAAACTGCGTCCGGCTGCCCCCTCAGCTTCTTGAGGGCAATCAACTAAAATGCAATCAGCTCTAACCAGCTTTCCTTTGGCTACGGGTAGTCCCAAGCTTATAGGATGATACAAAGCAGATTCCAATCTAGCCTTGGAAACAAATGGAGAAACTGAAAGTACAAAATCTACTTGCGGGTAACGTGTCTTTATAAGAGCAGCCACGCGTAAAAATACACCTAAAGCGATTTTAGTATGTAGAAACCGCGATCCAGGGAAAATACCTATCTTCCAAGTTCCGCTCTTTTCTTTACTTTGAACAGCACATTCGCGATCTACATCGGAGAAAACACCATCGATGCTTAAATTACCGACACTGGTAACTTTTTTAACTCCTAACTCTATTAATTCTTTAGCTAAAGAGGCATCTGAAACAGCTATTTTATCAAAATAAGGTAAAAGATAGCTATATCTAACAGCATAAGCTACAGATTTGTATTGCAAACGCCAGGCCAGAATTTTAGCATGAAGTAAATCTCCGCCTAAGAAGACAACAACACCGCGCCGACGGAATTTAATTTCGTTGAATAATCCACACATCAGGCGTAAAGTCTGGCTCGGTTTTAGAACTGCAGAAACACCGGGCAAAGATGCAGCCACTTCTGCCTCGGCTCCAGAAGCATAAGGGCAAGGGACCAAAGCCACTATCACTCTAAACAATCCCTTATTGACTGTGTCTAAATAGGCAACAGTACGGCGTACCCAAGCAGCAACCTCACCGGGAGAATTAGAAGTAATAACAATATCGAACGGTTCATTCTGACGGTGCTCGGCATTTTTTTTAATTCTTTCGTAGAGCGAAGCCGCTATCTTATCAACAACTCCTGGAGTACCCATAGAGTTTTTCATATCTTGAAGATTTTGCTTGATCTGGCGTCGTTCAGGAGTGTCAGACATAAAATTGCGCAAGTGTGGAAGTATATTTTCGACATTGACTTCATCTTGAATAAATTCAGGGACAATACGTTTGCCTGCGACCAAACTGGGTAAACCTATATGATCTATTTTCAAAAGATGAGCCCAAAGTAAGAAACGTCCCACAACCGCATCAAACGGACACAATCTATAGGCCAAAACCATAGGAGTGCCCAATATAGCCGCTTCAAGACTGGCTGTACCAGAACTCATTAGAGCAGCCCGGCTGGACAAAAGAGCTAAACGCGATTGACCATTGAGAAGACTAACGTAAGGAAAACGTCCTCCCATTATCTCTGCAATCTGATGGCGCAAAGTTTCGGTAGCGCATGGAATAAGCACTTGCAAATCTGGCTTTTCCTCATGCAATTTCTCGGCTACATCCAAAAATGTCGGCAAAAGATACTTTATTTCTGGTGCCCGACTGCCTGGCAAAATGGCCAAAATATTATCACCTGATAAGCCTAGAACACGCTTAGCTTCTTCAGAAGAGACAGACAATTCTGGCATGTCCAATAAGGGATGGCCGAAGAAATCGACATCCATACCAAAGCGACGATAATTTTCAGCGTTACTCAAAAAAGTACATATGACTCTGTCAGTACGACTAAAAATTTGACGCAACCTAGCTTCACTTGTAGTCCAGGCTGAAGGCGGGAAATAGTAGACACAGTGGTAGCCGTATCTGGTTAGAAGACCGGCATAGCGCATATTCACAGCCGGACAATCAATCAAAATAGTCAGATCAGGCTTAGCCTTAAGCAAATGAGAGCGTACATATAGATAATGATATATATACTTATGCAAACACAAAAGGGCTCCGCCGGGACCTATAATAGCCATATCTGTAGTTTTCAACCACAGATTCACTCCCGACGCGGCCATATGCGAACCGCCTACACCAACAAACTTTAAGTTTGGGTTAATTGCCAGCAGAGCTTTGGCTAAGTTGCCTCCGTGAAGATCACCAGAAGGCTCTATAGCAATTATGGCAACTGTAAGCTGTGGGCAGGCTGATGATTGCGAATGCTGATTATTGGCCAAAATGCACCAACTAGGCGTTGTTGTGGGTTCTAGCTCCCACATTGCTGGCTTTGTTGAGCACTCCCATGCGCGAAGGTGCACGCAAGAAGTCTAAAAATTGCTCAATTTCAGGGGTATGCTCTAATTCACTGTCGATGCGCTCTATAGCTGCGCTGACAGTTAACCCCATAGAGCCAAGTATAAAAATTGCTTTCTGTATAGCTAAGCGGCTCTCTTTAGAGATATCACGGCGGCGCATGCCTCTAAAGTTCATGCTAAATAAGCGGCATGGATTACCGTCAACAATACTAAAAGGAGGCAAGTCTTTATTGATCTTGGAGCAACCGCCAACCATACAAAGACGCCCAATACGGGTATGCTGGTGAATACCTACCAAACCACCTAAAACAGCCTGATCATCTACCACAGTATGGCCAGCTAAACCGGCATAATTAGCCATAGTCACTTGGTTGCCTATGCGACAATTATGAGCAATATGAACATTGGCCATTAAAAGGTTGCCATTACCGACCGAAGTTAGACCGTCTTCATTAGCAGCTCTATGTATAGTTACATATTCACGTAAATCATTATTGTCACCAATAGTTACAAAAGAACGCTGCCCTTTATAGCTAAAATCTTGAGGAGCTAAACCGATAGTTACACCAGGATAAATGCGATTATTTTTGCCAATGGTCGTCCAGCCATCGATAACTACGGAAGACATAATTTTAGTGCCGTCCCCGATTTCGACATTTTCGCCAATAATAGAAAACGGGCCGATTTCTACTCCTTCGCCTATGCGTGCCTTGGGGTGTACTATAGCGCTGGGATGGATCACTTTCAGAATCTCCTCTCAATCAAAAAAATACTAAATACCGAAAAAAACTTATTCGGCGATTTTTATTCTATGCATGTTTTCCAAGACACGCACAGCTAATTCTAGAGCACGTTCACCATCTTGCCCGGAGACAACAGGTTCTTTGTGGTTAGCAACACAATCCGCGAAGTTGCTGAGTTCCAAACGGAGAGGTTCTTCTTTTTCAATATTCACAAATTCGGGTTCCAGAGGGCGACCGTCAGGTCCGGGACGTAAAATTGTCAAAGTTTGGTTAATAAAATCTAAAGAAAGTACACGTCCACTCTTTTCGGTAATCTTTAAGCAACGCTTACGCTCTCCAGAATTGCGACTGGCTACTAGACTAGCTACAGCGCCACACTCAAAGCGAATTTGTACATGGGCGACATCTTCAAACTGAGAATAAATAGAAGTGCCCATAGCATGAATTTCTGCAGCCGGAGACTTATATAAACTAAGGAGAATATCAAAATCATGGATCATCAGATCCCAAATGATACCAACATCTAAGTTGCGAGTCGTAGGGCCAGAGAGACGATGACACTCGATAAGAACAGGGGTGTCTACCATTTCTTTAAGTTTAATAATCGCAGGATTGAAACGCTCTAAATGGCCGACTTGCAAAGTTAAGTTTTTTTCTTTGGCCAAAGCGACCAAACGCTTAGCTTGCTCTACTTCCACAGTAATTGGTTTTTCAACCAAAACATGTATTCCATGCTCTAAAAAATCTTGAGCAATCTGATAGTGAAACGGAGTAGGAGAAACGATAACTACGCCGTCAATTTTCCCATAAAGACTACGATAATCTTTGTAATACTTCGTACCGTATTGCTCAGCCAAAGGAGCTACCCTAGCTTCATCTAGATCTACGATACCTGCCAATTCGATCTGAGGCAACTCTGAACATACTCGGGCATGGTTTTTACCCATGCTACCGATACCGACTACGCCAACCCTAATTGGCTTCATACTGTGCATCCTCCCAATTCCGTGTCCGTCAAAAAGCTAACGCGTAGAAAAGCGCTTATTTCGCCCGCAAAAAGGTAGTTTCCTACAATAAGTAGTCAACAAAAAACCTTCTAACGCCAAGCGAAAGTAAGCATGCCCTCACAGGCAGTGTTTTCTCCTACACAAGCACGCACTGACAAAGTAACATTTTTGTCATCGCGCTCAATCTCTTTGGCATAAAGTTCGAGACGATCTCCAGGTACTACCTGAGTTCTGAACTTGAACTTTTTAGCGCCTACTAAATCCAATGCAGAAACTTTTATAGGAGAGTTATCGTTTCCGACATAAAGCAACCAGCAAAGCTGGGCCAAAGCTTCCATTTGCAACACACCAGGCATAATGGGGTTGCCAGGAAAGTGGCCTTCGAAATGAGGCTCAGCCATAGTCACATTTTTATAGCCCGATATTTCCGGGAAATTGATGTCAGCTACAATATCCACGAAAAGCATGGGGCTTTTATAGGGAGTTCTGTGTAATATATCTTTGGTATTAAGCATTTTTGCGCATCTCCTCAGCGACTTTGCGAACAAATTCTACATGTAATTTATGACCGGCGCGAACAGCTAAAACAAAAGCTCGCAAAGGACGGCCGAGCAAGCAAAGATCGCCAGCTAAATCTAAAACCTTATGGCGTACAGGCTCATTTACAAAGCGCTGGCTGCTTTTGGGGTCGAAACCTGGACGATCATAAATTAAAGCGTTGGAAAGGTCTCCACCTTGCCCCAGACCGTTTTCCAACAGAGTTTTTACTTCTGACCAAAAGCCAAAAGTGCGAGCAGGAGCGACATGAGTGACAAAGTTGTCGTAACCACAATAGCGGAAACGCTGACTGCCAACTTGCTTACTGGCATAGCTGACGGCTCCCTCCAAATTGTACTGAGAGTCAGGCATAGCTAACACCAATCCCTCACCTTCAGCTACAAAAATAGGTTCTTCGACGTAATAATCTTCTACTTCGCTACCTTCTTGATTGACAATACCAGCCTTTTCCATAGCTTGGCAAAAAGGCAAAGCAGAGCCGTCTAAAATAGGCACTTCGGGCCCATCAATTTCTATTAACGCATTATCTATGGACAAACCGCCAAAAGCGGCCATTAAGTGTTCTACAGTGCCAACCACAGCCTGGCCTTTTCCCAAAGAAGTAGAACGCTTAGTAGAGACAACATACTCGTAAGTAGCTGGAATATATTCACCACCACTAAGAAACACGATTCCATGATCGACAGGAGCAGGCTTTATTGTCAAATGACCGGGCTTGCCGGTATGGATGCCCACTCCCTCAAAAGAGATCTCTTCAGCTAAAGTACGCTGCGCTCTACACATGGAAATGTTCTCCCCAATAACTGTAATATAATTGATTGAAAAACTCCGCCAACTTTTTTATATAAAATTGGCTATTCCTCCATTTTGGGCTGGAAGCCATTCCAGCATACATTTGTCTACCTAAAAAAATAATAGCTTGCCAAGTCATATTGACTTTAGCAAGCTATTATTTGCAATTAGAATTGCCAGTAACCTCAGTCTATTTCACGCAATTCATACTGCGCAGGATAACAAGAAGTTGCTTCCGGCAAAGTAATTATTTCTATCGTGCTACTCGACTCAGGAGATAATTCAATTTTGGCTACCAGCACTTCGTCACCTTTTTTGCGAAAAACAGCTTGATAGACAGAATTTCCAATTAAGAAGTTAGCTCCACCAGGCCCTGACAGAGGTGTAAAGTAAAGCCCGACCGTCTTAGTACGTCTAGTAGGATTTTTCAACTCAACTAAAGACTTGTAAAGAACGCCGAAATTGCCAGTATTAGGCAAACCAGTCTCAAAATCAATCAACCATGGACTTTCTCCATAGCGAAATGTTAGAGGACTGCCACCAACCACAAATTCACCTTCATTTTCAAAATAAGGCTGAGCGAACACCCCATGGGGATGGATTTTAAATGGATTAAAAGGAGCACCAATTTCTGGAAGCGTACGTCCATCGTTGCAATTGGGATTTAAAGCACTGCGAACTTCCACAGTAGCGCTAGGGCCTTCCAAAATTTGGAAGTTTATAAAGCCACTTACTAAAGCCTCAGGACGCATAACATAAGAAGCTAATTCCAACGCAGAGTTGGGGGGCAAAGTAACGACATAACCAGAATGGCAAGCTAAATTTTCCAAAAAGCGTTTAGCTGCGGTCTGTCCTACGTAAATTTCGCTGCGTTCAGGGCCAGCAGAAGTTCTGCTAATGGCAATTTTTACCGGCTCGTCGTTCAAGTTAGCTAAATTAATCCATAAATAACGATTTTTAGCAGAAGCATTAAGGTGAGAAAACATCAAGCGACTAGGCTCGCGCTTTTTAAAGTTATACTTCATAAGCACGCCGTCGGTATCAACCCTTTCGGGACGATTGCTCACCAAAAGTAAATTTTGCTCAACATAAGGAATGTCAATGTTCTGGATTAGTACATTGACATCGCCTCTAACAGCGAAATAGTCATCAGAAGCATTTATGCCTACAGGGACACTAAGGCGCATACTGTCACCTTTAGGCACAGGCACAGGATGGAAATTGGAATCGTCAACATAGACAGTACAACCTGGTTGCACAAAAGTATTAGCAGCGATAGAAAGCATAACCGCTTGAGAAACAGCATCAGTTTGAGCAGGAGTACCGCTAACTTCAACCACAACTGACTGCGGTAATTTACCAGCCCAGTCTTTAACTTGTACAAATACCGTAACGACAGCAACGCCCTTGCTGATAGTTAGAGAAGATCTACCAACTTTTTTGCCAGTCAATTTTATAAGGCCATTATCTTGATCGACATCGATATCTACCAAGCCGGCGCCTTCTTCTACAATAAGCGGGCCATTAGCTAAACCAGTAGCAGAAATAGTTTTTTCACTATTGACAGCTAAGACAGCCCGAGCTGTATCAACATTTAAGAGACCGATATCGACAATATTGCGCATATTAGAAGCCCAAAGATTAGCTAAAGATTCAGGAGAAGAACCATTTTGTTTAGCTATTTCATCATTGACTTCAATAATTAACTCACTGCCCCAATACAGCTTATAGATGAACTTTTTAGTCTTAGGGGCATTCTTATCGCTAGACTCAGTATTTTTTTTATCCGTTGCTCCGGCGATTTCTTTGCGAACCACTTTAATCGAAGAGGAGGAAGCTCCCCTTTGCAACATGGCTTCGATCTTTTCGGAAATTCTTTCCGCTTGCTCTTCATCACTTATGCGGAAGACAACCTGTCCGCCAAGCACAACATCAGCAGCCCAAGCAGCTGGAAGAGCGCCAAAATAAAAAGCAACAAAAGCTAGCACTAAGGCTAAAAGCTTATGACCTTTCATAAAAAAACTCAGCTCCAAAATATCTGCTATCTCTCTTTTCAAGTAAGAGCAGCAGTCCCAATTGATTCCCCCAAATAATGCAAAATTACCGCTGAAGTTGGCTTTCCTTAATAAGGAGACGCCACCTTTACGAAAAAAAAC
The DNA here is from genome assembly GCA_002407045.1 of Candidatus Bruticola papionis. Taxonomy (GTDB): domain Bacteria; phylum Vulcanimicrobiota; class Xenobia; order Xenobiales; family Xenobiaceae; genus Bruticola; species Bruticola papionis. The sequence continues at coordinate 11,351 of DHKB01000030.1, forward strand.
AGCCCTCGGAGGGCCATTTAAAATTGTTATGCCCGCCAGAGCTGTACGGTGTCGGCGGGCATAATAATATTACTTCATATGCTCTTTTAAAAGCTTAGGAAGCAAATTAAAAGCAGCTTCAATACGACGGACTTCAGCTACAGGGCGACCAGGATTACCGGCCAGAACTTGCCCAGCCTCATACTTGCGCATAGCCGTAGAACGGTCCATAAGTACGCAACCGTCTCCTAATTCCACACGCACTCCGATACCACATTGAGAGCCGATAGTGCAACTATCTCCGACCACAGACGAACCAGTTAAGCCACTTTGATCGCCGATATGACAATGGCTGCCAACCTTACTGTTATGGCCAACCATGACCATATGACCAAGCTCGGTATAATCTCCAATCAAGGTAGAAGCTGTAGCTGCTCTATCTACACAAGAGCAAGCGCCAATCTTAGCTCCTTCACCTATGACCACATTGCCAACCTGAGGGATCTTGCGGTGGCTCTTGCCATCAAAGACATAGCCGAAGCCATCCATACCCAAAACAGCTCCAGCTTCAACTACAGCATTGTCGCCAATAACGGTATCATCCATGACCACAGCGCCGCAGCCTATTACAGCTCCAGAACCAACCTGGACATTGCGGCCGACGTAAGCCTTAGGGCCTATCTCAGCTCTTGCTCCTACCTTGGTTCCACTTTCAACCACAGCCATGGCTCCAACTTTGCATCCTTCGGCCAAAGAGGCAGAACTGTCTATGCAAGCACTAGGATGTATAAACTGTTCTTTCATTTACTTAGAGCCATCCATTTTCAGTAAAATATCTAAAGTAATATTATCTCCGCTAGTGTAAAGCACAACTGGATAGTTTACCGTATTGACGACAACTAAGTCTATGTCTTTTTCTTTGGCAACTTCACAAGCTTGGTTTTTAATATCTTCCCGCAAGCCTTTCATACTCTCGTTGTAGAGCTTGTCAAACTTACTAGATCTCTCTGCAGCGTCCTTGGCCAGCTTTTCTTGCAAAGCTTTTTTCTGAGCTGCAGACATATTGCTGACGTTATTAGGAATTTGTGAATAGACTTTGCTGCGCTCGTCGGAGAGAATAACATTAAGCTCCATATATTTGGGGTTTTCCCTAATGATTCTCTCAGTGTTGACAACACCAACTTTTAAAGGGCGCTTGGCACAGCCGCTGCCACATAAAAGTAAACTAGCACCTACAACCGTAAGAATTAAGCAGTGCACAAACTTCGAATATTTCAAATTGTTTATCCCTCCGCTCTTTCTACTTGCTACCCTTAGAAGCATTTTCCGCCGGTTTGGCTTCTTTAGTTTGCTCGCCTTCAGCATTCGCATTTCCAGCGAATCCTGGCATCTCTGCTAAAACATTAGCGGTAACGTCATGGCCACCGTACTCCACGGTAGGAACGTCGTTGGAGTCAATCAAAATGATATCGAGCCCTTTATCAAGAGCCACTTTCGCAGCGGCTTTCTCCATACTCTTCATCTTAGCATCGATATAGTCAGCAGTGCGCTTCTGCCACTTGGATTCTACATCATTCTGAATCTTCATGAGCTTGTCATAAACAGACTTATCACTGACGACACCGTCAGCATTGGAATTTTCTTTAACTATGCGCTGTACTTCCTGACTAGCCTTAATACGCTCAGCGAAGTACTGACGAGACAATTCCTGATATTTGTCATCTTCCTGAAGTACAACCGTACTGTTGATAGTGCCGGTACGAATGACAACTTTCTCCTTGGGTGTACAACCGGCCGCATAGAGACAGCCGACTGTAAGCGCAGCCATAACCGCCCCGCACCATAAAATTCTATTCACCGCGACCTCCTAGTGTTGGTCCTCTTTTTCCAAAGCAAGCATTGCTTTATCGGTAAGATCCAAGCAGTCGATATTGACAACATAAGAACCTATAACAGACGGCTGCCCCTCTTGTTCAGCTGCGATTTTGCTAATTACTTCGCGCAAATCATCAGCCATACCGTCGTAAAGTTCCTGACGCTGCTTTTGCAAGTCTTCTATCTTGGCTTTAATATCGTCCATTTTTTTGCGAGTTTCATCGCTAACATCTTTGGAAGAATTGCTTACCATAGATTCCAATTGCTTCTGTGTCGCCCGCAGGCGCTTCTCCAAAGCAGCTTGCTTTTGCTCCATATTGCGTTGAGCTTCTGCGGATTTGCTCTGCATTGCAGCTGTCATCTCAGCTTTTTTAGCTTCCATTTCAGCATTGATGGTAGACTTTATCTTAGCAATCTGAGCTTCAACCTCAGTTTGGTTGACCTTAGGAGAAGGCACTTGTACGTTTTTCAAAAGACGATCTCGCTCGGCAGCAGCTTTGGCCTTAGTTTCCTCGTCAAGTGAAGCCTCAAAAGCCTTAACTTTAGAAGTCACATTGGCACGTTCCTCAGCTTCCAAGCGTTTATACTCAGCCGTAAGCTCATCACGTTTAGCTGATTTTTTGGCTGTTTCAGCATCTCCGAGAGCAGCCAACTTGTCTTGTATAGCCGACTCCTCTTCAGCGTTGGCCGCAGTTTGCAATTGTAACTGTAAGTTGACACGCTGCTCTTGATTTTCTTGCATTAAAGAACTGTCGTATTCAGCTAAACGTTCATCCATAGAAGCACGAGCACTTTCCAAGTTGTTTTGCATAACTCGCTCGAGCTCTAGACGCTTAGCTGAAATACGCTGCTGGCGTACACTGGCCAAATCGCTTAAGAAGCTGTTCATACGTTGCTGTACATCTACCGGTACTTGAGGAGCGGCCTTAGGAGCCAAAGCTGCCACTCGCTGACGCAAAACATTCTGGTAATGACTATTAAGAGCTTTACTTTCTTGTTCAAGCTGTTTAGTCAAATCATTGCGAAAAGTTTTCAGCTCATTACTTATACGCGCTGACTCAGCTTGCAATTCGTTGCGAGCCTTTTCTACTTCACGCTCCATGCGCTTGCGCCCGGAGTCAACTTTACGCTTACGATCTGCCAAAGGCAAAAATTCAAGTTCTTGCTGCAATAAGCGAATTTGCTCATCAAGTTGAGTTATGCGCTCATAATCGGGACGATCTTTTAACAGCTTTTCAAAGTCTACCACGGCCAACTCGGAAAACTTTTCCTGAGCCTCACCGGAAGCAGCAGATTTTTTCGGGGCAGTCCCCTCGGCACAGGCCATTCCAGCAAAATCGACACTGGCCGTTAGAGCCACACCAGCTAAAAGGCCGCATGCTCCCAGCCAAACGCCTGTACGTTTCAAATTAGGGACAGAAAAAAACTGCATAAAAACACCTCAATTACTTAGAAGCTTTCACGTCCTTGGCAGCGGCCTTACTATCGGCAGCAGGGGCTGCATCGGCACTGTCATTGCTCAAGCTGGCATTGAAAGTATCAATTACCTCGTCGGTAATATTGCGGCCGCCATACATAACGGTCTGCTTGCTCAGAACTAAAGAGATGCCCAAATCTTTGGCAACTTTATTGACGGAATTATTAACTTTTTGATAAAGGGGAGCATACTGCTGCTGACTGAGAGCTTCAAAACGAGCAGACATCTCACGTTGCAAAGCTTCACGCTCGGAAGCAGAGAGGTTGGGCGCTTTCTTTTCATATTCACGCATCATATCTGCACGAGCTTGGCTCAATTTAATATCAACTTCACCGAAAACTTTCAGTTTGCGCACAATACCAGAGTCAAAATAAGCGACAGGAGAATCGCTAGTATCTTCCTCGGCAGGCACCTTAAGCTCACCTTTTTGCTGGAAGAGTTTCTTTACATCTTCAGTAATATCGGGGACACCACAAACGACAACGCGCTTGTCGAGCACAACATTTAAGCCTTTACTAGCGGATACAGAGGCAATGGCTGCAGAAACTCGGTTATTTAAAGGAAGAATAATCTTGTTGCGGTTGACTTCTACTTCACCCTGAAGCTTGCTATAAAGGAGTTGAAGCTCGGTCTCAGCACCTTCTTTACCGTTTTTCTCAGAAACGGCCTTTTCGAACTCTTTATTCTTTTTCTCAGCGAAATCGGCAATTTGCTTTTCTGCATTTTTAAATTCGTCGAGAGCGTAGATAGCGGAAGCGTCAATGCAACCAACTTTTTTGGCCGGAGAGGACATCATGCCACCGGGACTCAGGAACATCCAAGTGCCGACACCGATAACGATTAAAGCCACAATGGCAGCAACTATTGCTACAGTCTTTTTCTTATTGCCGCCGGAAGGAGCGGCTGCTTCACTGCTCTTCTCGGCAGCAGCGCCGTCGGCAGCGGTCTTACTCAAATCAATCTCAGACATTTAAACCTGAACCTCCTTTAAGGGTTCTTGGGAACTGCCCCCAACAAAATTGATGGAGGGGGGAATTATTAATTTTACAAGGCAACTCTCGTTCTGCTAAGCAGCTATTCAACCTTTTTGAGCTCCCCTACCCCGCCCTGTTTCATCTACAGAGCTCAATATTATAAAGCCATAAGCAACCGTTGCCGCTAGGCAGCCCAAAGATAAAAATCATCTCTCGACCCCCAACGGCACAGTAACTGCAAAAAGGCAAGCCATTTAGAAGGACTGACCTATACCTATACTGGATCGTGATCCATCTTTACCGAAGGCATAGTCTATACGAATAACGCCCAATCCCAGATTGGGGAAGACGATACGTAAACCGACACCAGCATCAGTATAAAGTTCACTAGATTTATAACCAGAAATCCAGGCATTACCAGCGTCAACAAAGACAGCTCCACTAAGCATCTTAATATTGCCAATCGGGAAACGGTACTCGGCATTGAGTAACACTACCTTATTACCGAACATGGAGTTATCTTGATAGCCACGTAAAGTATCAGTACCACCAGCATAGAAGTACTCAGAAGCGGGAGCTCCGTTACCAACTGTGCCATACATACCTCGCAAAGCTAACGTAGAACGCTTAGTCAGAGGAACGTAGTGGCGACCTTCTACAACAAACTTTTTGTAATTATAATCTCCGCCAAAGCCAGCGAAAGTAAGGGCCACATTGGCGTAGCTTCCTTTGTGAGGGCTGAAGACATCATCACGAGTATCGTAAAGTGTCGACAAGCCAATGGCATTTAAATCACCTTTGCCCAAGCCAACAGGTACATACAGAGACTTACCAGACATGGTCAAATTGATGGTCTCATGGCGCAGAGTTACAAAACCGCGGAAATCGTCGGAGAAGGGGTGACCGTAAGTTACAGTAGCGCCGTAAACTTCCTGATCGTAGTAAGCATAAGTGCCATAATCGGCGCCAGTAACTTGCTGTTCCAGATCGTCAACGCTGTTGTAATAAGCAGATACGCCGATGGAATCTTGAGCAGAGTTGATAGCTGGATCATAGTAAGAAATACTATAGGCACCAATCTGAGCACCACGCTGTAAGTTTACAGAGAATTGTTTGCCTTCACCGAACAAGTTGCGTTCAGAATAAGAAATAGCACCTGTAATACCAGGACGCACAGCGCCAGATCCACCACCAGCATAGCCTACACCGACAGTAGCCAAACCAGTCTTTTGCTCCTCGATATTGAGAACCAAGATAGCTTGTCCGGGAGCAGCTCCAGGCTCAACTTCGGGCTCAACTTTTTTGAACAAGCCCAAATTATTCAAACGCTCTAAATCTTTTTGAATGCGATCGCGACGCATTACCTCACCGGGCTTAGTGCGAATATTGCGCAAAACGGTGTCATCTTTAGTGCGATGTTTAGTGGCGCTGGTGCCAGTCCAAGTAAGCTTAATTTCTTGAAGTACAGCTTCAACTACATTGACAGTGACAACACCAGTCTCAACGTCAACCGAAGGTTTAATCGTATCTAAAATATATTGTTTCTCATCATAAAGGGCAGAGATTTTCTCAGTATCGGTACGCAAGGTGTTACGATTGAACAAATCGCCAGGCTTCAAGGTGATCATGGAAGCGATCTGATCATGAGGGAAAACCGTCACACCCTCAACCTTTACTTCTTTAACCACAATACCGTCAGCCAAAGTCAGGGTCAATTTTCCATCGTTAAAATCAAGCTTGGTAATGTGGGAAGGGCTAATAGTGTAGCCTAAATCTTCATTATAGTACTTGTTAATAGACTGTAAGTCGTTTTGCAAAACGCGCGTATTGAGTACTTTTCCAGTTTCCAATTGCATAAGAGAACGCAATTTATCGGTGGAAGCTACGCTATTGCCTTCCAAGACAATTTCGTTAACCACAGGGTTTTCCAAAACACGGAAAATTACACGCACACCGTCAGACGTATAGCGAGTATCCAAGCGAACATCAGTATAGTAGCCACTGTCGTATATAGCTTGCATATCGCGACGAATACGCGGTTCCAATAAAGGATCACCAATACGAGTTGAAATTATTTGTAAAATTTCTTCAGAAGAGACGGTTTTATTACCCTCAACTTCAATGCTAACAACCTTGGGAACATCGGCATCTTCCAAGCCAGAATTATTATCTTCTTGTACAGTGTTCTTGTCGTTAACTAACTCAGAAGGGATATCGCCAGGGAAAACATTTTTGGGGGCTTCACCAGATAAATATCTAGCCGAAGTAACCCTAAATCCACCATTTTCCGAAACTTCGTAAAAAACGGACAAGCTATCGCCAATTTTTATGCCCTCGGCCATTTGACTATTGGCGTCTACAATGAAGTCTAAACTTAAGGGCTCACCGCTGGCACTTACTCCTGCAATACGCAAAGAGCTATCAGTTATGGCTTCTACAGTACCGCTAAAAATAGGAGAAATGGGAGCAGTAGCTTTATCTTCTGTTTTTTGTGCTTTAGCAGAATTTTGATCAGTAGACTTTACGGTTGTCTCGGCTTGTTTGGCTTCGTCAGTAGTAGTGTCTTTTACTTGCTCAGAAGTAGATTCGGTGGCTGCAGCCTGATTAGCTTGGCTATCCACAGCCTGAGTATTATCGGCAGCCTGGACATCTTTGGCTTCCTTGGGCTCAGCAACTTGTTCGGGTAGCTCTTGCTGCTGAGCTTTACTCTTGTCAACAGCTTGGCTATTTTCGGCCTGAACTTGTGCTTTAGTCTCTTCAGCCTTGGACTCGGTCGAGTTGATATTTTGGCTCGGCTCGACACGCTTTTTAGAAGCTGTGCTTTTTGCTTTGGAATTGGAAGCAGAAAGTTTTCTGGCCGCTCTGCTTTGGGCCAGTTTGGCTTTGGCTTTTTCCAATTCGGACTTGCCAGTGCTTTTAGAAGCAGCCTTGTGTTCAGCTTGGCTGCTCACTTTTTCTGAAGCAGTCGACACAGTGGCTGTTTTTGAAGAGCCTTCAGGTTCTGAAGCACGAACTACCTCGGCGGCTGCCTCGGGCTCGGCACTTCCGTCGGAAGCGACCAACTTAAGAATGCGTGGTTGCACATACTCACAATTCTCTGATTGGCTTTGCGAAGCTAAAACACGGGAATTGTCGCCGACAGAATAATCATAGCTAAGATCGGCCCCTGTTTTGACAACAGCCGGTATGGGATCGACCGAACTTCCTGCTGTACTTCCGGGCAAACTTTCTGCGAATGCGGGAAGAGAAGTCCCGAAGCTGCCTACAAGCACTGCTGCTGACAAGACATGTCCGAGTGCGTTCCTCATCTAATTCCTCCAAACAAAAAAGCAAAATACGACCACCGCCGAAGCCGTGAGCTTTACGAAAAAAAATCGAAAGCCTCCTCAGCCAGCTTTCTTTTTATAAAAATTTTATAGCTTTCAACCTGACGTTATGCTCTCACAAATGCCAACGTCATCAAATGCTTCCAATATAACAAGTACATCCCATTAAGTGCTTATCCTCCGTAGCTATCGAAAAAAACGCCGAATATTCCCCACACACGGTCATCCTTTATCAAGCTCAGAGCGCATTACAAAACAGGACAAAGTCTTAAGACGAAAATAGCCGCAAAAACGGACTTTTCAGCCTTAGCCGCCAACCGAAAGCGCAGCAAAAATTTCCGCAAAATCCCGCCCTTTTTCGCTACCCTCCAGACCTATCCTTCATAGGCAAAGCCTTTAGAGAAGTGGCCAAGTTATACTCTGTCAAGATCAAAAACTATTAGCTTGCCTTCAGAGGCTCAAAGTGACACGCCAGGAACAGGCTTCCCCAAGCAGAAAGATGCATGTGATACCATGTCCAGACTTAGCTTTTCATCTATTGTTTTGTCTCTAGCCACCCTAGCTGTATGCTATATTCAAGCATGGCCGGGCAGGGCTGAAAACATTTCCGAGTCTAACAAGCTTTCTTCCGAGCCATCTCCAATTTATATAATGGAAGAGCAGGAATATAAAATTCCTTATGGCCGTTTCTATCTTAATTCTAAGCCACTCTGGGAAAACAACTTCAAGGCTCCTATAGCTTGGCTTTCAGTAAGCAATCGCTTGTTAAATGTCGGCTCTCTGTTTGCCAAACGAATAACTTCTTACGATATAACTAGTGGCCTTGCTATCTGGAATACTTTTGTCAGCGCCCCTATTGCCTCTCCTCCGTTATACTTGGACAACATATTGATAGCTAATGCCAAGGACTGCTCTGTAAACAGTTTGGACACAATTAGTGGAGAAACTAAATATTGGGTATTGCCCTTTCCTTACGATCGACTCATTCAAGAGAGTAAAAAGAAGCTTTCTGAGTCTGTTCAAAGTTCTTCCGAACGTCTAAGCGCAGCTCAAGCCATGGCTAAAGCCAAAGAGAAAGCGAAAGAACGCCAATTTCGCAATCAGTTATTGCGTTTAAAATTCAACACTCTGCCCCGTCTTTCTTATAGTTCGCCCTGCCAGGGGAAAGAGAAAATTGTTTGCCTTTCCGGAGACGGCATCATCACTCAGTTTGCTGCCGACGGTACGAATGCTGATTGGTATCTCTTAGAATGCAATGGCATAAGTAATAAACCATTTATCAGCAGTCCGGCTATTCAAATTTTCAGTAACAAAAACTCAGAATACTTATATGCAATCAGTTTAAATGGTCGGCTATGGAGCGTTGATCTAAACGATCCCAATACTTCCGTAAGCCAGCGAGTTGGCTCAGGTCATTTAGAATTTCGTCAGCCACTGCGCATTGTCAAAAATTTCCTATACGCTACCGCTTCCAACGGTCATATTTTTTGCTACGCTTTAGGGGCCAGCTCCGAAGGCGATCAGTACTTTAGGCCTAAATTAGTCTGGCGTTACATCCAAGCCAAGCATAGCGGAGAGCAAACAAACTCTCAAGGCGTTTTGATTAACACACCGAGTTTCGACTTTCACAAGCCTCGCTGTTTCTTTATCAATGATAATAGCATTGTGTCTTTAGCATCTCTAAGTGGAAAGCTTCTCTGGCGTTATCAGAGCACTAAACATTTTTCAACCCCTGCTTTATATTGGAATGGCAGCATTCTAGCTGCCACAGAGAATCAAAGCCTTTTAGTTTTAGATGCTGAATCGGGACGTCTCAAACAAGAATATAGCTTGCCATTTACGCCTTCTTGTCCATTAGTTGTTGATGACAAATATCTTTATATTGGCGGAGCTCAAGGCCAAATAGCTTGTTTTGAAATTGGCGATGTTCCCTCAGACTTACTTAAAGATAATTCCTAATATTGAACATGCTCACCTTACAGGGGACTACCCGAGAGTCAAAACATAAATAAAAAATAAAGAAATTGCGGTACATTCAGGTAGCAATAATGCTTATATATGAAGCTATAAAAAGTCTTAAATTGCTGTATTTTTATTGTTTATTTAGCTTGCATTTATGCTCCACAGATATACTTTCCCACTTTAATCTTTTTTTTAATATCAGTTTATGGTACTCAAAGTAAAACCCATTTACTGAGGCTGAGTAGAGATCGATAATACTGGCAAGAAAAAAAAAACTTCTCGTCTTACGGAGGTAATTATCATGGGAACTCTTACTACTGCTGCCAGTATCGCTCAGATGACCGCTAACGATTACCAGAATGCTCAGAGCATTTACACCTCTATGCAGGCCGACGCTCAGAAGAGCCAGATGAATCGCTGGCAGATTCTCCAGGACACTCAAACCAAGATCTTCGAAATTCAGCAGGACGTCACCGTCAATAGAGCTCAGACTCAGGACAAGATGTTCAGCAAGTGGGATGAGTACATCCGTGGTTAATTTCTAGTATCGGTTTTTGGAAGAGCCTAATACCTAGATAAATAAAAGAGCCGCCTTGGCGACCAATCTGGCCAAGGCGGCTCTTTTTGTTTAAGTTATTAACATCGTGTAGACCTATTTTTTATATTTTCTTTAACTTAGCTTAATCACACTTATATTTATTTCCATTTACTAATGTCTTTATCAAACTGATAATATCCGTAAGAAAAAAAAACTTTTCCGATTACGGAGGTAATTATCATGGGAGCTGCCACTATTGCTGCTAGCATCGCTCAGATGCAGGCTAACGATCTTCAGAATGCTCAGAGCATTTACACCTCTATGCAGGCCGACGCTCAGAAGAGCCAGATGAACCGCTGGAAGATCCTCCAGGACACCCAGACCAAGATCTTCGAAATCCAGCAGGACGTCAC
>DHKB01000030.1:21936-46206 GCA_002407045.1 Candidatus Bruticola papionis
GTCAACCGCGCCAGAACCCAAGATAAAATGTTCGGCAAATGGGATGAGTACATCCGCGGTTAATCTTTAGCCTTCATAGCTAATTAGAAGAAGCGTCTCCTTCGGGGGGCGCTCTTTTTTTATGCCCTTAAATTTTGCATTATGCTTTTTGAAAGGATAGGGCCGCCTAAAATTGAAGGGCAAACAATATTTATTTCTCACAAAGGAGCAACATAAAATGCTGCAAGGAAAACGCGGATTGATCGTAGGTTTGGCCAACGCCAACTCCATAGCTTGGGGAATCGCTGAAAAAGCCAAACAGCAAGGAGCCGAACTTGGCTTTACTTATCTCAACGCCGCTATTGAAAAACGTATGCGTCCTTTAGCCGAAAGTTTGCAAGCCAGTTACATTTTGCCTTGCGACGTTAACGACGAAGCCAGTTTGGACGCTCTCTTTCAAAAAATTGAATCTAAATGGGGCAAATTAGACTTCTTGGTCCATTCTGTAGCCTTTGCCAAAGGTGAAGATCTTATGGGTCGCTTTGTCGATACTTCCCGCAGCGGCTTCATAACGGCAATGGAAACTAGTGTTTATTCTTTAGTCGCTTTATCTAGAAGAGCCGCTCCTTTAATGACTGAAGGCGGCAGCATTGTTTCTCTGAGCTACTTCGGTGCAGAAAAAGTCGTTAAAAATTACAATGTTATGGGCGTAGCCAAATCAGCTTTGGAATCTTCCGTGCGCTATTTAGCCGCCGATTTGGGCCCTCAAAATATCAGGGTCAATGCCATCTCCGCTGGCGCTATCAAAACCCTTTCGGCCAGAGGCATCCACGGTTTCACCGAAATGCTCCACGTTACCAGCGAACGCTCGCCTCTCAAACGCTGTGTGAGTGCCTCCGAAGTTGGAGAAAGTGCAGTATTTTTACTTTCTCAAGCTTCCTCGGCCATAACCGGAGAAGTATTACACGTAGACTGCGGTTACAATATTGTCGGAATGTAGGCACTTTCTTTGCCTAAAGTAAACATTATTTGTTTTGATCTGGCCCATTTTCCTGATTTTTTCAGGAAAATGGAGCCTTATATTTTGAGTAGCGAAGAGCAACAACGCAAAAGCAAATTTGCTTTCACTCATTTGGGCGAGCGCTTTGCCGCCGCCCACATGGGGCTCAGGTTGCTTCTAGCTCGACAATTGGATAATACTACCCACTGGCGAGATGGCGAATTATTGAAAATTGCTGCCAGCTTTTCTTTTGAAAAAGGCCACTTCGGTAAGCCTAAGCTCAAAAGCAACCACTCGTTAGTATTTAATTTAAGCCATTCTGGAGATTGGGCCGCTTTGGCTGTAGTTAATCAAGCCAATTGCTTTGAGCCTCAAGAAGTGGGCGTAGATCTAGAAGCAATTGCAAAGCGCTCCGCTTTAGCTTTAGCCAAGCGTTTTTTTAGTGCAAAAGAATGGCAAAAATTATATTTATGTACAGATTCAGCCCAGCAGAACCAACTTTTCACCAAACTTTGGACACGCAAAGAAGCCTGTTTAAAACTTTGGGGGACAGGAATGCACACTTCACTCAGTTCTTTTGAAGTGCTCTCCAATTTGCCTAAAAATCTTGCCTCTAAACCTCTGCCCTGCCCACAATGTTTATACTTGCAAAGCGCTGAAGTTATAAAAGGTATGTATTTATCTTTAGCCTTAAGTTTTGTGCCGGATTCGGTAGATGTCACTTTAATAGACTGGACTAACCATCCGACTACTTTTTATTTTCTTCACTAATTAGGACCAATTTTTTATGTTAAAGCCAGAAGTTTTAGCTCCGGTAGGAGATTATCAAGTATTGCAAGCGGCTTTGCAAGCCGGTGCCGACGCAGTCTATTTTGGACTGTCCGAAGGCTTCAACGCTAGAGCCAGAGCCCAAAACTTTACTTTGGACAAATTAAAAGAGACTGTCCGTGAAATTCACGCTTCCGGAGCCAAAGCTTACATTACTTTGAATACGCTTGTTTTTGAAAGCGAATTGCCTAAACTCAAAGAGCTTTTAAAAAAAATCGAAGAGTGTCAAGTTGATTCTCTAATTATTCAAGATCTTGGGGTTGCTCGTCTGGCCGCCGCTTTGGCTCCTTCCGTACACCTCCACGCTAGCACACAAATGACCATAAGTGACGGTTGCGGAGCAAAATTTGCTAAAAACTTGGGTTTTCAAAGGGTTGTTTTGGCCAGAGAATTAAGCGCAGCGGAAATTGCAGATGTCAAGAAAGAAGCCGATTGTGAGTTGGAAGTATTCGCTTTAGGGGCTCTGTGCGTATCTTTCAGTGGTCAATGCTTAGCCAGTTTAACTTGGGGTGGTCGCTCAGCCAACCGAGGCCAATGTGCTCAACCATGCCGTTTGCCCTTCCGTTGGGCTGCTGTGCCTCATGGGCAAAAACTAGACTTTAGTCGCGGACAAGTCAAACTTTCCTCACCTTCTCATTTGCTCAGCCCTTGTGATTTAGCTGGCTTTAATAAAATAGACGAACTTATTAGAGCCAACGTGAGTTCCTTAAAAATTGAAGGGCGTCTCAAAGCAGCTAGCTATGTTTATATGGCCGTTAAAACTATGCGCGAGTGGGTAGATGCTCACTTCGACCAGCAAGGGCATCAAGTAACTCCCAATGCAACTCAAATTTTAGAATTGCGTCGCAATCTCAGCGATTTGAATGTCACTTTTTCTAGAGGCTTCACTCCTGGTTTCTTGAGTTCTGTCAATCATCAAACTTTTATTCAAAAGGGCTATTCCAAACACAGAGGACAACTGTTAGGTACAGTCACAGAAAAAAGTAACCATGAAGTAAGAATCAAACTGGCGGTCCAAGACAAAAATACACAAAATTTCACAGCCTATCCTATTGTGCCTCAAAATGGCATGGGAGTCTTGTTTTTATCTCCTGTAGACGAAAATAATAATTCGGAAGATGTACAAGGCGGCTCAATCTACTCTTGCTCAGTTCAAAAAGGCACAGCAACCCTTGGCTTTGGCAAGAATGGTCCTAATTTATTTAAAGTAAATATAGGCGACCTAGTTTATATAACCTCTTCCCCACAAACAACAAAACGAATAAATCAATCCATGCATGCATCCAGACAAGGACGCATTGGCCTCCACTTAAGTGTATACGGCTCGCCAGGCGTTCCCCTGACAATAACTGCTACCGCTGATGGATTAACTCAAACATTTACCGTCAGTAGTCAGACAACTTTAATCCCAGCCCAAAAGAATGGCTTAACGGCAGCTTCTATTGCCGATAAGTTTTCAGAACTGAGTCAGACTCCATTTCACATTGAAACTATTGAAGCACAAAATTTGCAAAGCAATCTGTTTTTGCCCCTATCCGAGCTCAAGCCTATGCGTCGAACTTTGGTGGCCAATTTGACAGCAGCTTTAGAGCAAGAAACATCTAATTCTACACCAAGAGCCAAGTTTGTCTTGCCAAGTTCGCAAGAGCGGCAGGATATACCCATGCGTTCATGCCTAACGGTACTATGCCGCACCTTAGAGCAAACTGAAGCGGCCTTGGAACTGGGCTGCGATTCCATAGAGTTGGAAGCTTTTAAGCCGGAAAAACTCAATCTCATGGTCAAAGCTATACGCTCCTATCCTGGCGTAAAGCTATACCTAGCTACTCCGCGCATCAAGAAGCAAAATGACCCACTTTCTTTGCAAACACTTTTAAAATTTGCTCCAGATGGTATGCTGTTGCGCAATTTGGGTAGTTTGCAATATATGCTAGATTTAAAACAACAAGGAGAGCATATTCCCTCCTTGCACGGTGATTTTTCTTTTAATATCACCAATTCTTTTACTGCAGATACACTTTTAAGGCTTGGGTTAGATACTTTTACCCCCAGCGACGATTTGGATGAACTTCAACTAATGGCCTTAATAAAGGGGCTAAAAGGTTTAAGTTCCACATATCCAGCCGCTGCCAATCCAGTCAGTCGTTTAGTATTCACTCTTTATAGGCGCATGCCAACTTTCCACTCTCAGCATTGCCTATATGCTAATTTGCTTAGTTCTGGGCGAGATGCCAAAACTTGCGGACAGCCTTGTTTGAAAAAAGATCTCTACATAATTGACCGTTTGCAATATTCACACTTGGTACGCAACGATTATTGTTGCAGAAATACGATCTTCGATCAGACCCCCAGGCAGAGACAAAAGCAACTTCCCTCGCTGAGCCGATCCGGAGTTTGTGCTTATAGGCTGGAGTTCTTAGACGAAACTATCGAACAAGTCAAGAAGATCTTCAGCTACTATAATAATTTATTACAAACCCCTCTATAAACTTTTATTATCTTGCTACCTTATCAATACGACCGTCTCTTAACCGAAGCGGTCTATTTCATTTCTGCAGGAAATCGCCTTATGGCTAAACTAGGCGAAGAGTATCTGAGGAAAATAGTCTATTTGGCAAGAAAATTAACAAAAAATACAAGTATTTGCCTAAATAAAAGTTTTGTTTGTGGCAAATTAGAAGTATAATCAACAAAATCACAAGGTGTGAAGAATGGCACAAGAGTTCAACTGTTCTATTCTTTTGAGTCGACTGAGCTTTTTTCTTCAACCTTTCCTGCGCAGCTTGAGATAGAAGTCTGAGTGTGAAACTAAAACAAATTTTAGTCTGTTTACTTCTTCTTAGCGCTCACAACAGGAGGAATTCATTTCTGCCTAGGCATTGCTTAAGCCTTAAGAAATGAAATTGCAGAGAAAAATTATCAAACGGGGTTTGAAATAATATGATAGGCAAAACGTCTGTAACTATCGGTACTTACAATGTAAAAAACATGTTCGGTGAACGCGATGTGCAAAAAGCCGGTGGCGGCCGCACTCCTGTTAAGAGCGAGCGCTCCTTAGACGCTTTGGCCGAAAATATTAGACGCGCTGACGCCGACGTAGTCGCTTTGCAAGAATGCACTTCCAAAGAGACTTTGACCGAGTTCATGAAAACTCGTGGCTTAAGCAAAGACTACAAATACGTAGCTCACGTTCCAGGTAACGACGGTCGCGGCGTAAACGTAGCCGTTATCTCCAGATACCCATTCACTGAAGTAGTTTCCCACAAAGACGTAACCTTCCCCTTAGCCGACGGTAGTGGCGACACAAAATTTAGCCGCGACTTCCTCCGCGTCGATATAGACGTTGACGGTAAGGCCGGTGCCGACGTCAGCTTATATACCACTCACTCTAAGTCTAGAAGACCTTCTGCTCCCGGCCGCGTTAACTCCGACACTAAGCGTTTAAGTGAAGGCCGTGCCATGCGCGACATCGCCGAAAAAGAAATGAAGCAATTCCCCGGCCGTCTGTTCGTTCTCACCGGCGACTTCAATGACAATACCGACGACGCTTCTGTCCAAGCCATTCTTAATCCCGGCGGCGGTCGCGAAGAATGGGTAGACAGCTTAGCTGGCAAACCCGATTCCGAGCGCAATACATGGCCGGCCAATCCTAAGAGAAACAACGGTTTTGCCCCCGAGCAATTCGACCATATGATCTTCCCGAAGTCTATGTCTAACCGTTTAGTCAATTCTCAAGTCCATCGCTACACTCAGTCTGATAGCTCCGATACTCGCTGGGTATCTTCCACCGCTTCAGACCATCTCATGATCACTTCCGAATTTAACCTCAGAGACTAATTTTCAAATAGTCGACTGATATAGACAAATAAGGGTCACCGCCAGTATCTTATGCAAACGATATAGGCGGCGATCTTTTTATTTTTAAATAAAATTACCATTTTTGTCGCAAGGAATCAAAATACACTTGCGAATTTTAAGTTCAGTGACCACTCAAAATTATACTTGGAGGTGGAGCTTGAAAAATTATCGTTTCATGTTGGTGGCTTGTTGCGCCGCCATCATCCTTCTTTTTGCAATTGCTCAAAATGCTCAAGCGGAAACTACAGCACCAGTAGGCAGCATTTATGGCAAAATTCAAGTTGTAAGCAGCTTCCCCGATTATACAGTAAAAGTTGTCGATAGTTTTCCCGATCTGAAAGTGAAAACTGTCAGCAGTTTTCCTGACGGCCCAGGAGAATGGCAATTTGTGGACGACTTTCCCGATTATAAGATTCAATTTGTCGATAGTTTTCCCGACTTTACTATCCAATTTGTAGACAGCTTCCCCGGCGTGCCTTAGTTTATAAAAAAACTCTGTCGTCATAATTGGCGGCAGAGTTTTTGCTTTATTTCCAATACTAAATGACGGAAAACCGACTATTTAAGCAAATATTTTTCTAAGAAAAGCACTACCGATTGCCAGTAGTAATCGCGATTGTTCTTTTTGGCAAAACCGTGGCCTTCATCAGAAGCGCAGCAATACCAAACCTGACCACCAGCTTGACGAATTTCTCGAACCATTTGTTCCGCTTCAGTAACGGGTACGCGCGGATCGTTATAGCCTTGTACTACATATAAAGGCTTGATGATTTTTGCAGCATTGTTGGCTGGCGCAATTTTTTCCATAAAAGCTCTCATTTTCGGATCGCGCTCATCACCATATTCAACTCGACGTAAATCCTGACGGTTAGGATTGGTATTTTCCAAGAAAGTCACAAAATTGCTGATACCAACATTGTCTACGCCGCAACTGAGGTCTTTGCTAAAGTGAGTCATAGAAGCTAAAGTCATATAGCCGCCATATGAACCACCCATAACCGCAATTTTGCCATTAAATTGGGGCTGTTTTTTAATCCATTCAATCAAAGCTCCAATATCTTTAACAGAGTCTTCCCGCTTATATCCATTATCTAAAGAGACATAGGTTTTGCCATATCCATGCGAGCCACGCACGTTGGGAGCAATAACAGCTATGCCTTTTTCATTGACCAGATATTGAATCAGAGAGCTGAAATAAGGCTGGTACTGGCTTTCCGGACCGCCATGGATCTGAATAAGCACAGGGCAAGGCTTATTGTCTGCACGTTTAGGCATATAAACGAAAGCTGGGATTTGACGGTCTTTTCCCTCTACTTTATCAAACGTAGGATAGCGGAACAGCTCTGGCTTAGCAAAAGAAGCAGTGTCTAAACCACCGGCTTCACTGAAAGTCCAGCGCAAGCATTCATCTTTTTTGTCTAAATTGACTACATAGGTATCGCAAGGCATATTACCAGAGCCTATGCTGACAGCTAAGCGATGGTCGGAAGCGAATTTTAATCCGTAGAGGACGCCATCAGGAACATTTTCTAAGCGACGGTATTTGCAATTACCCTTGCGCAAATCCATTATATAAATTCTGTTAAAACCATCTTCATTAGTAACAAAAGCCAAAAATTGACCATCTTTTGTAAGCTGCAAACTGACGACATCAGCATTTATTTCAGGAGCCATATAACTTACTTTGCCAGTTGACAAATTCTGATAGGCTAAACGCTGGAACTCGCTACCATTATCGGTAGTAAAGAATACACCTCTACCATCAGGAGCAAATTTAGCTATTTCTCCCAAAGCTACAGTACCTTCGCCGTCCTGGCCAATAGGCTTAACTTTGCCACTAGCTAAATCTAAAACAACCATGGCAGAATCGGTAATGGAGACATATTTGTAAAGCAATAACTTATCGCCTTGCTTTGACCAATCCATAACATTCCAATATCCGCCAGGACTATAAACCATTTTAGCTTGATCGGGATGTTTAGGATCCATAATCCAAATATCCCAATTGGAACCGTCGCGCTGAGTAGACTGATAAGCAATCTTAGTGCCTTCACTGTTCCACACTACCGAGCCATAGCGGGCCTTGCCATCAGTAAGCATTTGGCAACGTCCATCGCCCAAATTCCATAAGAAAATCTGGTAATTTTCGTTACCGCCGACATCTTTCAAAATAGCCATTTCATTTTTACTACTGTCGGGATTGACAATAACATCATTGACAGGCTCATCGAAGAAAGTAATTTGCTCTCGATAAGATTTGGGACTGGCCACACGGTGAACTTGAGCAGTTTGAGCAAAACGAGTAAAAATAAGCAAGCCGCTCCCTTGAGGGTCCCAACCAGCTACAGAAGCCGAACGAACATTGGAATACTGGCCTAAACGTTCAACTAAAGAAGTGGGTATTTCCGGAACACCTTCTATAGTTAAATTGCCCTTAACTTGACGAGAGATCGCACTTTTAGAGGAAGCAACTTGCCCTCTATTATTTTCAGCCACAGCCGCTGAAGAAGCCAAGCAAGCCAATCCTAAAACGATGGCCCCCATACGAAACCAGTTAGAACGGAAATTCATATCCTCACTCCTGTGTTAAAGTTTTTCTTTAGGCCTAAACATATAGAGTTCTGCCCAAACAGAGTTTTTCTAGGGGATAATTAAATTCCTGGTAACATATTTTTTTTGTGTTCGGCTATAATCTATGGTAGCAAGTTTGCAAAGAAACAGCATTGAAATTTTGGGCAGTTGCTTCTGCGCAAGTGTTTGGGATTAGGTGTTCCTAAAAGCGGAGTGCTTAAAGTAGTTCACATATTTACCATTGTTTTTGGAGGCTTTACCATGATTTCCGGCGTGTCTGATAACTTTAGAGTTTTCAATCAGCCCGTTTCCAACGTTTCAGTTACTGGCGCCAAGGCCGTAGCAGCCGAAAGCGCACCTGCCCTTCCCGCTGACACTCTCACGAAATCCAAGTCCGACTCTTCTGCCAGACTTATTCCCAAGTCTCTCTTCTGCTCTACAGCAGCCAAAACCGAAGAGACCGCCAGTGCTTCAGCCGTTACTACCAATTCTGTAAGCTCCTGGCAAGCCAAATGGGGCCCCCAAGTTATTTACTTCCCTCTTACAGACCGTTTCAGCGACGGCGATCCTAGCAACAACTTTAACGTAGATAAAAACAACCCCACCGCTTATCACGGCGGTGACTTGCGCGGTGTCATCAACAACTTAGACTACATTAAAGGCTTAGGCGCCACTTGCTTATGGGTCGCTCCTATGTATGACAACGCCGACAAAGTAAGAATGGGCGACTACGAAGGTACAGGCTACCACGGTTACTGGATTACCGATCACTACAAAGTGGACGAGCACCAGGGTACCATAAATGACGCCAAAGAATTGGTCTCCAAAGCTCATGAAAAAGGTATGAAGGTCGTTTTGGACACCGTGCTCAACCACGTCGCCCCCAACCATCCTTGGGTAAACGATCCTAGCAAGCACGACTGGTTCCACCACAATGGTGGCATTCAAAATTGGGACGATCCTTGGCAGTTGGAAAATCGTGACGTTTGCGGTTTGCCCGACCTCAACCAGAGCAATCCCGAAGTTTACAAATATTTACTGGACAATACTCTTTGGTGGGTCAAAGAGACCGGTGCTGACGGTATCCGTTTAGACGCTATTAAGCACGTCGATCACCAGTTCTGGCAGAAATTCTGCGCCGACATTAAAAAAGAGATGGGCGACGACTTCATGATTTTGGGTGAAGCTTTACATGGCGATCCCAACGTAGTTTCCGGCTATATGCGCGACGGTATGGATAGTTGCTTCGATATGCCTTTGTATTACACCATCCGTGATACTATCGGTAAAGATGGCAGCGCCAGAGAGATTGGTAAACGCTTTGCTGAAGACAGCAAGTATCCCGACGCTAGCAAGATGGTCACCTTATTGGACAACCACGACTTCGAGCGCTTCATGAACAACACCAACAACAGCCGCGGCGAAGACAAGCTCAAGTTGGGTATGGATTTGATCATGACTTGTCGTGGTATTCCTTCCGTATACTACGGCGACGAGACTGCCATGGTTGGCGGCGGTGACCCTGACAACCGTCGTGATATGGAATTTGGCACCAAGCCCCACATCACCGAGCACCTTCAGAAATTGACTAGCACTCGTGCCGCTATGCCCGCTCTCCAGTTTGGTCAGCAAATGGAAATGTGGCAAGATGATCAGATTTACGCTTTCTGCCGTCGTCATGAAGGCCAGGAATGCATCACTGTTTTGAACAACTCCTACGATCACCAGACTCGCAATATTCCTCTGCGCGAAGGCAGCCCCTTGCACAATGGCGATGTGATGGTTGATGTTCTTACTGGTGATAAATTCACCGTAAACAACAACTGTCTCAATATTGGCACTGCCGACAAGCAGGGACGCGTGCTGGTTCCTGAAAAGGACTATGGGAATATTCAATTCAAAAAGTAATTGAATATAAACATATATGCACCTGTCGTTAGCAGTTGCTAAATTCTTCGGAAGGAAGTAACTACTGACGGCTGCGGTACAAAACAACTTCAACAATAAAGCCCGCCCTTCTTTAGAAGGGCGGGCTTTTTCTTCGCATATTTGCTATATAACAGTTTTTACTTATGCTCTTGTAAAGTCAAACACAAATTTTGTAAGAGCAAAGTTGTTTTAACATTGCGCTCTACATGATATTTGGCCAAATCTACTGCAACTAAATTTTTCTCAAAATAGCTCAGCTCATGTTCTGAAGCAATGGGGTTTAACTTTTCCATATAATCTTCATTTATTAGTAAGTTCGCAGAAGCCTTAGCCTTCAAAAGTAACAAATCGCGGTAAAAAGAAGAAGCGATAGACAAAGCCCACAGTAAGTAGTCCTTTTCTTTAAGTGAAGAGCTAGTGCATAATTTTTCCAAAGCTGAAGCTGAGCCCAAAGCCTCCCACAAATTTTGAGTAGAAGAAAGGGAAGCAAGGATTTCTAAAGCGGCAACTCTACAATCCCAAAGGGCATTATTTTGCACAAAATTGAGAGCAACTCCCAGAGAACCTTCACTTATTCTGGAGGCAGTCAAAGCTTTATTTTTTTCAAAACCGCGAGACAATAAATTTTCTTGCACTAAATCATAGGGCAAAGCCTTAAATTCAAAGCGACGACAACGCGACACAACTGTAGGCAAAAGGCGTCCCTCAGGTTGAGCTACCAAAATAATAATAAGAGACGCGGGCGGTTCCTCTAAAGTTTTCAAAAGTGCATTTTGAGCTTCTTCAGTCAGACGCTGCGCTTCATCAATAATCCAAAAGCGATATCCACCTTCATAAGAGCAAGTTTGAACTTCAGCAATAGCTTCACGCACTTCATCAATGCCAATAGTTATTTTATTGTCAGCATTGGTTAAAATATTTACGTCGGGGTGGTTGCCAGATTCGATACGTCGGCAATTTATACAAGAGCCGCAAGGGCCTTGCTCAGATTTATGCTCGCACAAAACAGCTGCAGCGAACCAACGGGCCGCTAAATATTTGCCTACTCCCCTGGGGCCAACAAAAAGATAGCTAGGAGAAAGTTTATCTTCAAAAGCTAAAAGGCGCAGATATTTTAAAATAGTTTCATTGCCTACAATTTGCATATCTTTCCCCTAAATTAAAAAATTAGTCAATAGCTAGACGGGCACGGCACCAAGGCTTTATTAAGCGCCAAATTTGCGCAGATACTTCTTCAAAACTTTGCGAAGCATCTACAATATGCCAGCGTTTTTGCTCTTCAGCGCTAAAAGAAAACTCTCCTAAATGGCCCTGAGCCATATCCAAATAATTTTGGCGCAAACGTGCAAAGAATTCTTTTTTTTCTAGTTCAATACGATCAAAATTACCCTTGTTCTGGCTATAACGTTTGGCCAAACGAGAGCGGCCAGTAACATAGTCTAAATCGAGAAGCAAAGTAAGGTCGGGTTTACAATTGGCAGCTACTAAATTATTTAATTCAACTACAACTTGTAAAGGTAAATTTCTGGCTCCCTGATAAGCCAGAGAAGAGTCGTAAAAGCGATCGCAAATGACCACTTCACCCCGTTGCAACTTAGGCATAATCAATTGCTGTACATGCTGAAAACGCGAAGCCTCGAAAAGTAAAAGTTCTGTCATAGGCAACATATCCCGATTGGCTGGATCGATTAGCAATTGGCGAATTTTATCGCTAATAGGTGTTCCCCCAGGCTCACGCGTCACCGAAACAACCAGACCTTCCTGGCGCAAACGCTCAGCCAGAACCTTAGCTTGAGACGTTTTACCTCCGCCCTCAGGGCCTTCCAAAGTTATAAAAAAACCGCGCTGCTTAACTTGATTGTGCATTTTTTAGATCTCCGCCCAGTTAAATTGCCGTACTACTGCGCCCTTGTAAGCGCAAATAACATTCCGGTTCAACTCCGTAAATAACCGACTTAAGGCCAGCTTTGGCAGCAATTTGACCTTGTAAACGGCGCAAGGCACGATCTTGTGGCAAAAGATTATAAGGGCGGCCAGTCTTTTGCACTTCTTCAATGGCTTCAGTTACTTCTAATTGGGCTAATTCAGCCGTGCTTAAAATAGAATCTTCAAAATAGCCATCTAAAAAGCTCTTAATTTTGGGCCAAGTATTTTCTTCCAAAGGACAAACCTTCAATCCCCCACGTTTGATAGCCTGGAAAAGCTGGGGATCGTTATCTCGGCTGGATTCTAAAGCCAACACCACATTGGCAGTTTTCCAAGTTGTGACAACTTGCGCAGGCAACTCCAGTAAATTGATTAGCTTTTCCAAACGGCTACGACTAATTCCCACAGGATAAATACTCACTTTAGTCTTCATGCCTACATAAGGCTTAGGCTCTTCAGCTTGAGCTAAAAGCACATTACCTTCTGCATCACGATAGCGATCATGACGCAAATAAGCAAAACGCTCATCCAAGCTAGCTGGAACTTCAACGACCTCTTTTTCTACTTGGTTATTTTCCTTATGCTTAGGCGAAAGAGAGCCATACTTAGCTAAAATAGGTGAATTTCCAAGCTTGTCATTTGCTTCAGTCTCAGCCTTATTAGTTTCTGATACGACGCCATCAGTAGATTCAGCCACATTTTGTTCCGCCTCTACCTCTTTAGCTACAGCCTTGCCCTTCTTAGCCTTTTTTTTGCCTTTAGTTCCGCAAGCGCTACCTGCTTCTGCAACACTTTGGCCATGGCCAGAAGAAGTTTGACGTACTCTCACCAAAGGAGCTATTTCGGCACCACGCAAAATGGCATCGACGGAATCGGCGACATTTTTATGAATAGCAAAAGTATGGCGATCTCGCAATTCGATAACTACATCAAAAGTAGGTGGCGATTTACGCTCCAAAATAGCCTTATGACCACCACCGCGCTTAAAAGCTATTTCATCTGACAGAGTGACCGATTCTATACCACCAACTAGATCGCATAAAGTAGGATTTTGAATTAAGTTTTCCAGCATAGTACCGTGAGCTGTAGCCACAAGCATCACGCCGCGTTCAGCAATAGTTCGAGCTGCATACGCTTCAGCTTCTGTACCTATTTCATCAATAACTACTACCTGCGGTGTATGGTTTTCTACCGCTTCAATCATAATTTTATGCTGATCTATAGGATCTGGAACTTGCATACGACGAGCTGAACCAACACCAGGATGGGGGACATCTCCATCACCAGCAATTTCGTTAGAAGTATCAACTATGACAACTCTTTTATGCAATTCATCAGCTAAAACTCTAGAAATTTCGCGCAATACGGTAGTTTTGCCCACACCAGGCTGCCCCAAAAGCAAAATGCTACGGCCACTCTTAACTACATCTTTGATAATATCGGCATCACCATAAACGGCTCGTCCCACCCTGGCCGTAAGGCCCACGATACGACCGCGACGATTGCGTATGGCCGAAATACGATGTAAAGTGGCGTCGATTCCGGCTCGATTGTCAGACCCAAATTCTGACACATAAGAAGAAATGTAGTCTAAATCGCTATAAGTAACCGGCTGGTCACAAATAGTACAAATCTCATTTTGAAAACGGGCCATAGGCAAGCGGCCCAAATCGGCAACAAATTCAATTAAGCTGTCAACCGAACGCCCCAAGTTTTCATATCCCTCGCACCAAGCTGGAGGGAAGACACACATCAGCTCTTCAATATTGTCGGAGGCAATAGTCAATTGTTCGGTTGATTCGTTATCCATACTTTACTTAGAACCCCTTATACGTTCCAAAATAAGGAAGTAGTTTTATTTTTCGCTTTCTTTCTTCCTTCCAAGCCACAACTACGGTTAGCAAGCGATAATTTTCACCTTTTCCAAGCTCAAATCACTTAAGCCATCAATAGGAATGCCTACTGCATTTAAAGCTTTCAAGTATTCCCAATGCTCACGCTCTATGCGCTCTCCGGGACAAATTAAAGGTATACCAGGAGGATAAGGAGTAATCAACTCGGCACAAACCTCACCTAAAGCTTGTTCCCAAGAAACATATTTTGCCGCACTAAAATAAGCTTGACGCGGACTTATCACTTGTTCAGGAAAACCAGGAAAATCCAAAGAAGCCGCTTTTTGTAAAGGAGCTTTTACTCCCTCGGCAGAGACCCAACCATGAGGAGAAGCAGCTATTTCAGTTAAGGCCTGCTCCAATTTATCTAAATCTTGAGCGCTATGGCCTGGAGTAATAACTAAGACAATATTGCGCATATCTGACATTTCCGGTTGAATCTTAAAGCGATAACGCAAAGTGCGCTCCAGCTCAACGCCGTCAATGCCTAAATCTAGAGCCGAAATGACCACTCTGGTTCTATCGTAGTCGAAAGCTTTTCCCTGCTCCATTAAACGCAAGCCTACAGTACGACGTACGAAAGAACGCACCCGTTCAGCAGATTCTAACGCTCTTTGCCAATCTTCTCTACCATGCAAAGCTAACTGACGCCTAGCAATATCTAGCGAAGCTAATAATAAATAACTAGGGCTGGTACTTTGCAACATGCGTAAAGTTAAATTTAAACGTTCAGGATCGAGCCTACGCCCCTGGCAATGAAGCAAAGAGGCTTGAGAAAGAGCAGCTAAAAGTTTATGGGCGCTTTGCACAACACAATCGGCCCCCAACGACAAAGCCGATTTAGGCAAACCAGGATGGAAGCCAAAGTGTGGTCCCCAAGCTTCATCAACCAATAAAGGTAAGTTGTGAGCATGAGCGCTATCACTAATAGCTTTTATATCAGCACAAGCTCCGTAAGGAGTAGCTCCAGTAACAGCCCAAGCTTTTACATGAGGATAGCAAGCTTGCAAGCGTTCCATCTCTTCTTTTTCAACCGCTAAGCTTACTCCAGTCTCTTTGTCGTATGGAGAAGAAGCGTAACGTGGTATAGCTCCAGAGAAAATTAAGCCAGCTTGCAAAGAGCGGTGAGCACAACGTGGCAAAATAACTTCTTGTTCAGGTTTAAGCGCAGCCAGAAGCATAGCCTGATTGCCACAAGTGGAACCATTGACTAAAAACCAAGTTTTTTCGGCGCCAAAACATTCTGCAGCCAATTCTTGAGCTCGCTTTGTGTAGTTATAAGGGCGATGTATGTCGTCCATATCCAATACTTGCGTAATATCTGCAGCCAAAGCGCGAGCGCCCATTAAGTTTTCTAACTTTATATCTGCCCCCCGGCCTTGACTATGACCAGGCATGTGAAAGGGAACATTTTTTTCCTCAGCATAGGCGCATAACGCCTCGTAAAGGGGGGCTTCTTGTTGGCGTGCTATATAATCCATTTTTTAATTCACCGAATTAACATACTCCCCATGACTAAATTCATGGCTGTAACACAAATTCACAACTAATATCAGAATCTTTTAATCTTTAGAGGCGCCAGATTGGAGCTGAAGTATAACTTCATCGCCGATTTTGGCTTGTAAGAGCTCAGAAGCAGAGCCTCCATTTAATGCCGCTTCACAGTAGCCAGAAGATCCCCAATAAGCTATAGGCTGTCCACAAGCTACATCTGAATAAGTAGAACCAAGAGGGAAGACATGCTTATCAACATACAAAGCTGAAGCTAAATTGCGCCCTTCTTCTTCACCTATGGAAGTTATAATATTGCCAAAAGTGTCAATATGTAAAATAGAGCCGTATATAAGCTCACCTTCTACACGATTGGGCTTAATATCAAGTTGCACTAATTGAGATATTTTGCTACCCAATGAATCAAAGTTGCGTCCCTGTGATAAATAAGCTGCTACAGGAGCAAAGATATCACGACCATGGAAAGTGTGGCTGCTGGCTTTACTTTGCCAAGCACTACAATCTATTTCTATTGCCGAGATAAGCTTTTCGCGGCGCAAAGCTAGAGTAAATATGCCATTATCCGGACCGACATAAAAATATTTTTCAGTGCGAATAGCCACAGCTTTTCTGGAACTACCTACCCCTGGATCGACTACTGCCAAAAACACAGTACCCTCAGGGAACCAATCTACGCAAGTTGAAAGTACATAAGCTGCGTCTTTTACGTCTCCGAGCGCGATTTCGTGGCTAATATCTACAAGCTTAACCTGATTGTCGATTCCTAAAATTACGCCCTTCATTATAGATACGTAGGAGTCGCGTCGGCCAAAATCGGTGAGTAAAGCAACTATATGCTCATTCATAAAAAATTATTTCCTCTCAACTTGGACACGATTTTAATCGTGATCGGAACCGTTGATCTGATGTACTAACTCCCCGACAGAATGGCTAATCCAAGGCATTACACCTGTAGGATACAGGGAACTTCTTTCTAAGAAAACATCCTCTAAGAGCAGCTGACGCATTTGTGTATCAAGAATATGCTGTACATCTATAAAAGTGCGCATAAAGAGAACTACTTCGCCTAATACTTCAGGTGAATCTAACTCTTGCAAATCCCTTATATAACGAGCACAGCAATCGTATAAAGCCGCCAAACGGTTAGCCAACTCCATGGCAACGGTATAAGAAATATCTACGGCTTCCAATTTTTCTTGTAACCCGGCTGCCATAAGTTCACGTTCTCTTTTTAGTTCATCATATTCTTCGTGAAGATCTTCATTTTCCAGCTCATCTTCAGCTTCTTCTTCAGCCTCTTCTACAAGAGAAGAAGCTACATTTTCTTCCAGTTTGCGCACACGATCATCAAAAATGTCATCAATAGCTGACAAAATTTCTTCGATAGGGCCCACAGCATGATGGACACAACGCCCCAAAGTTGTGGCTGTCTCTTTTATATAGAGTAAAAACTGAAAGACGTTTTCCGGTTTGGCTTGGCAACTTAAGAGTTTCTCTACATAATCCATATAATCGAAGCAAAGTATATAGCAACGTCCCATATAAAAAGTAGGCTGTACTACCATTAAAGGCATAACTCCGAAACTAGTAATGGTATTAAACAGCCCGACGCTTACATCTCCTGTAGTGGTGCGCTCTTTGGCTTCAATTCTCAAATCATCCCAAAAGGACATAGACAATAACCCTTATTTTCACAAAAATACTAAACTTGTAGGCGCTTCTTTTAGTGCTAAAGTTTTCCCCCTAAAAAAGCTCCCATTTTCTTTGAGATAAATACCTCAAAAAATGGGAGCTTAGATAGAATAAATTGAAACTACTATTGCTCGGCTTTGGCACCAGAGAGAGAGTCTTCTTCCAAGGCTTCATCTTGCTTGGAGCTCAATTCCACTGCGGACTCTTCGTGCACTACCAGGGCAGAGTCATTTGCTACTGAGTTTTCTTGCTCTGACTTAGCCTTATTTTCTAAGCTTGCGCTTTCAGTTTCACTCTGATAGTGTGGAGCGAACTGAATGCCTCCTATAGTCTTTACCGCCGGAGTATCGTCAATTTTTAAGTGGGCTTCTTCCAATTCTTCACTTTCCGGCTGTTCAGGAGCAGCACTTGAAGAAGTGGCTTCACCAAAACACTCTAAGATATGACGGCGTAATTCCTCTCCTTTGTAGCGAGCTTTACTTATTTGCTCTAAATCTAAAGCTACTAAATAACGCCCCAGTTCTGTTCTAAGCCAATTAGCAAAGTCATTACGCTCCATATGGTATTCCAAAGAAGCCGTTTCTATGTAATGCAAAACATCTACGAAGCTGCGCAAACTACGCACTTGTACTCCCAAGTAGCGTCCTGGAATCCAAAAATGGAAAGCCCTCTCTTCAGGGATATTTGTAGTAGGACTAATCATCTTATGTTGATCGTCTTCTTGACGTTCCATCTTTACGGCATTTTCATCGGCGCTGGCCAATTGAGGAATAACAAAGCGAGCTCGCTCCATAAGAGCCTTGGCTCTCTCTTTGGAAGAAGCATCAGTCCAAACGTTTATGCGAGCTAAAGAAGGATGGGGTACCATCAAAATAGAGGAATCATCATCAAAATCGATACGTACACCATCTAAAAGTTCCAACTTTTCGTCGCGATAACGTTCTACCAAAAGGCGCATCACTTTAGCCTTTTCCGACCAATTGCATTCAACACTACCGGAAAGAGAATAGTGAGGCGGTATAGCTTTGGCTATTTCGGAAAGTTTGCGCTTATCGAAAGCCATCATCTCCAGCATTTGAGCCAAGAGGAACATAGCGTCAAAACCGGGAGAAAACTTAGGGAAGACAAAAGCGCCGGAAGCGGTGCCAGCTAAGGCTATACGACCTTCACTTACTACCGCACTATGCATAATGGAACGATAGTCAGTTTTGGTACGAATAATTTTACCATGCTGCTGTTGAGCCAATTTTTCCATAATGCCAGGCACGCTGATAGGCACAGCAACTAGAGCATCTTTGTTGCGTCTAAAGACCATAAGGGCTACTAAAGCCAGTAAGTTGGTGCCTTTAATAGCGGTTCCCTCTTCGTCTACCAGGTAGATGCGCTCGGCGTCAGCATCCATAATTATGCCCAAATTAGCTCCGATAGGCTTAACGATATTGGAAAGCTGGCGCAAAGCCTCGTCTTTCTTTTCCTGCGCTTCCCTAGCTTTATCGTAATCGACATAAGCATTGATAGATACAGTCTCTACGCCCAAACGATTGAGAATAAAAGGCAAAACTTGGCAGGCCGTACCGTAAGAGTAGTCAATAACAACCTTAAAATTGGCTTCTTTTATACTCTTGGTATCTAAGTGACCGATAAAGCCTTCGATATATTTATCAACACTGGTGTCCATGTAGCTGATAATACCGACTTCATCGACGTCAGTACGACGGAAGTCTTGGCGTACGAAGGAATTTTCCACCTTGCGCTGGCGAATTTTGTCAATATTGATGCCCGATTCGTCGAAGAACTCAATTTCTACCAAGCGTGATTCATCGCGATATACACGAGTGTGAATGCCACCGACAGCCTTAGTGATACTGACAATATAGCGGCTGACAGCTGCAGGTAAAAGACGCAAATCAAGGATATTGACACCGACAGAGCTTAAACCGCTGATAATAGCACGGTTGATCAAACGACTAACTGGACGGGAGTCGCGAGAAACTGTTACAGTAGATCCTTTAGGTAAAGACGTACCAAAGGCTGCTCCCAATTTCATAGCAAATTCAGGAGTGATTTCCAAATTGCCCAAGCCAGTAATACTGTCACGACCAAAGAGAGTCTCTGAATTTTTTTTGCCCCAAACTAAATTTTCGGAAATGGTAGAACCGTCGGGAATATTTTTATCTGGCCAAATCGAAATCTGGTTGCGTACAGTAG
Source organism: Candidatus Bruticola papionis (assembly GCA_002407045.1). Classification (GTDB taxonomy): domain Bacteria; phylum Vulcanimicrobiota; class Xenobia; order Xenobiales; family Xenobiaceae; genus Bruticola; species Bruticola papionis. The sequence goes on from DHKB01000030.1 coordinate 41,332, forward strand.
CTCCACGACCAATGAAAACATTTTCACCGATAACAGAGCTATCATTTAAGGTAACACCAGATTTTATAGTGCACTGACGGCAAACAATTGCCCCTACGCAATTGCTCTTGCTGCCAATAAAGACATTGTTAAAAATAATATCGCGCTGTAAATTGACATCTTCCTCAATAATACAGTTGTCACCAATGCAAGTATAAGAAGATATATAGGTGTGAGCGCCAATGCGGCAGTTGCGACCGATCATCAAAGGTGCTTCCAAGACGGCCGTTGGATCTATTTTTGTACCTTCTCCAATCCAAACGCCAGGAGTACGCTGAGTGCCGACCATTTCCTGAAGAACTTTGCCATCAAACATATCACGATGAGCGCTGGCATAGTGGTCGATATCACCTATATCACACCAATAGCCTCCAGCGACATAGCCATATAAGCCTTTTTTCTGCTCTAAAAGTTTAGGGAAAATATCGCGAGAGAAATCATAATTGCGTCCCTTTTCCATCAAGTTAAAAATTTCAGGTTCCAGTATATAGATACCAGTATTAACTTGATCGGAGAAGACTTCGCCCCAGGAAGGCTTCTCTAAGAAACGTTCAATAGAATTATTTTCATTAGTGATAACTACGCCATATTCCAAGGGGTTATCGACGCGCATTAGCACCAAAGTAGCGGTAGATCTTTTCTCTTTATGGAAAGCAACTGCTCGCCCTAAGTCTATATCGGTTAAGCCATCGCCGCTAATAACTAAAAAAGTATCGTCGCCGACAATGTCTTGAATTTGCTTGACACTACCTGCAGTTCCCATAGGAGAGCTTTCGATAGAGTAGACAATTTTGAGACCGAAATCAGTTCCGTCGCCGAAATAAGAAATAATATCTTCGGCCTTATAATGCAAAGTAACTACAACCATGTCGATTCCGTAGCGCTTAAGTAAGTCTAGGGTATATTCCATAACCGGACGGTTACATACAGGAACCATAGGCTTAGGTCTGCTGACTGTCAAAGGACGCAGGCGAGTACCTTCACCACCGGCCATAATCACTGCTTTCATAAAGTTCACCTCTAAAAAAAATAATCAATTTGCTAAAGAACGAACTTGCCAACAGAACTGTAAAAAAGCACAAGGGCCCACCGATACCAGCGAAAGTAACGGAAGAGCCCCTGTAAGTTCCCCCCACCTATTATTTGAGAAATGCCTAAACAGATAGCTTAGTGCTTCTTGCCTTTCTTGCCGCCCTTGGAAGGGATTTCCAAAGCTACAGTTTCAGAAGCGGGCTCGGGCTCAGCAGCAACTTCAGGTGCAATTTCCTGAGCTACGGGAGCTTGTTCGGCAACTTCGGATGCTTTTTCAGCACTTTTAAGCTCACTGGCTTTGATTTCGACAGGAGCCGAAGTTACAGCGGGTTCTTCTTTGACAACTACGTCCTTCAAATTTTCAGGAATAGGGAGCATGCGCTGCAAAACCAAAGGAGAGATATCGACTTTGGTAAGGGAAACCATATCCTCAAGCTGCTTGCTGAGGAAATCGCGCTGCTGATCGATAATTATGCGCTGCAAACGGGCACTGAGATCTTCCATTTTGTCCAAGAACTCGAACTTGGCCTGAGGATTGGTTTGCTCCAAATGAGAGCGCATAAGAGTAGTAATCTTTTCAGTAGAAATAATAACTGCACTATCCAGCTTATAAGCGGCCAAGTGAGCGCCTACCAAGTAAGCCTGGTCTAAGGTCATGGGCTCGGTGCATAAGACCAAAAGATAGCGCAAGCCGTTAACGGAAAGGAAGATTTGGACAGGTAAATCCTGGCTGCGGTATATCTTCATAGCACTGCCGGGAATGCCCAACTCAGCCAAAATGCCACGCACTAAAATGAGTAACCATGTACGGTCGCTGAGCATATTCACACCGCTGTCGGTGCAAGCCAATACTTCTTCAATGATCTCATCTGAAAGCGGACTGCCGCAAATAAAGCACTTAAAAGCTTTCTGGGAGCTTTCATCGATAGTAGCTTTGTCAGCTACGCGCAAAATTTGCTGGCCGGTGCGGTGGCAAAGCACTGCGTAATCCATATTCAAAAGGCCTAAATCTTTGAAGTTGTGGATACGTCTCTCTAAGAGGTCGCGATCAGGGCACTCAATTTTATTTAAGAAGATCGAGCCAGCGTCTTTGATTTGCTCTAAAAGCTGACGAGACTCACGATCCATAAGCATTTTGGCTGCAGCTAATTGCTCTTCGGTAGCGGGATTGGGATCGACTTCAGCATCTTCAATTTCTAAAGGAAGCAAGTCGGTGCTGAGTTGCCAAGAAGGTAAGCTATCGCAAATGCCGGCCAAAATGTCGCGTACTTCGCTGAAAAATTCATCAACGTCGCGAGTTTCGTCGTTAGTAATAACTCCGGCCTGGATTATGGCCTCTCCGCGCTTGGCTTTAATATAGAAGATCGTACCTGCTTCGGGCAAGTAGAGCTCTCCCAACATAAGAGGAGCATCTTTCAAAGCAGCCATAAAATCGCAAGAGTTGGGCTCTAAACCTAAGCGGTTTAAGTATTCTAAACGCACTCTGTGAAGCAAAGAATTGTAACGAGCCTGCAAGCTCTGCCTCAGGTTGGAGGCCATTTCTTCATTAAGTTCTACAGGCAATTGCTTTTTGATAATTTTCAACATAAACGAAATCTCGCTATCCGTCCCTTTGATCTACAAAAAACTGTGAACAGCCCATTAGCTAAAGGCAACGGCTCCCGAACACGCTCTCCAGATATAAAACGGAGGGAATCTTGGGAGGCAGCGAACCGTTTTTTTGCCCAATAAGTCGAAATTGCGGGTGTTCTTCGCCATAGACGACGCCCCACTCATCCGCTAACCGCGCCTTATATGCCTATAACCGAAGCAAGGGGCCTCACAACGCTTCTGGGGGGATTCTAGCGAACTCAAGAATCCTCCTGCTTCAACAAAAAAGGCGTCCACCGTACTGCTTTCAAGTCAAGCGACTTAAAATACGGCTAACGCCTTTTTTTCATCATCAACAATCGCAACTAATTGCGACTAAGCTTCGCTCTAATAGGCCAAAGCGAAAAGAACCTTTTCGTTAGTCTCTTCACCACTGTAAATGCACTTGCCAGTTTCGCCAGTTTGCTCAAAAGGCACGCAACGAACAGCCGCTTTGGTTTCTTCTTTAATCTTGGCTTCAGCTTCAAGATTTTCTTTGAACCAGCAGCGTACAAAGCCCCCCTTAGTAAGGGCTTCTTTTAATTCATCGTAAGTATTGACGTCAACAGTACGATCCTCACGATATTTGAGAGCCTTCTGGTACATAGCTTCCTGAGCTTCATCCATCTTGGCCATGAACCAAGGATGGCTGACTTCAGCGATCTTGCAAAATTGTTTGCTATTGTCGTGACGCACTTTAAGTACAAAAGCTTCACCAGCCACATCACGAGGGCCAACCTCAAAGCGGAAAGGTACACCACGCTGTTCCCAATAGAAGTGCTTTTCAACGGCTCGTCCTTCGCGCAAGTCGAGAACGATTTTTTGCGTTGCTGAGTCATCAATGAAGATAGAAACAATCTCTCTATTCTTATCACGTTCCAAAGCAGCTTCCAAGCGCTCCTGACCGCAAATTTCCCCGGCCAAACGTTTACAATAGGCGATAACTTGCTCTTTTTCTTCATCAGAGCGATAAATGGGCACAATAGCTCCAACTATGGAAGCTACCTTAGGAGGCAAGACTAAGCCTTCATCATCGGAGTGAGTCATAATCAAGCCGCCGATTAAGCGGGTAGAAACACCCCAAGAAGTAGTCCAGCAATGGCGCAACTGGTTTTCCCTATCTAAATACTTGATATCGAAAGCTTTAGCAAAATTCTGGCCCAAGAAGTGAGAAGTACCAGCTTGCAAAGCTTTACCATCTTGCATAAGAGCTTCAATGGCGTAAGTTCTGACAGCACCGGGGAATTTTTCGCTTTCGGTTTTGCGTCCCATAACTACAGGCATAGCCAAGAAATCGTGAGCGAACTTAGCGTAAACGTTAAGCATTCTCTTGGTCTCTTCTTCGGCTTCTTCAGCAGTTTCGTGAGCAGTATGCCCCTCTTGCCATAAGAACTCGGAAGTACGCAAGAAGAGACGAGTGCGCATTTCCCAGCGCATAACGTTAGCCCATTGATTAATAAGCACAGGTAAATCGCGATAGCTCTGGATCCATTGTGAATACATATGGCCGATAATAGTTTCGGAAGTAGGACGCACCACAAAAGGTTCAGGCAAAGTGGAGCTAGCAGCTAAACGGCCGTCCTCACCTTTTTTCAAAGAAGAGTGAGTCACAACGGCACACTCCATAGCGAAGCCTTCTACATGCTGGGCCTCTTTTTCTAAAAAGCTTACCGGAATTAAAAGAGGGAAATAAGCATTGACATGACCGGTAGCCTTAAAACGACGGTCCATATCACGCTGAATAGCTTCCCACATGGCGTAACCATAAGGGCGAATAACCATGCAACCGCGCACGGGAGAATAATCAGCCAATTCGGCAGCTTTAATAACATCAAGATACCACTGAGAATAATCTTTAGCTCTGGTAGTAATATTTTTGGCCATATGATTTAGTTCTAAATTCCTTTCTCGCAAATATATCTTAAAGGCGAAAAAGCCTCCGTCTAGAGCTAATTAAAGCCATAGCCGAAGGCTCTTATTCTAAGTTAAGCGTCACTAATTGTTGGCAGTGGGAGTAGCTTCAGCAGCAGAAGCTTCGGTAGCCGGAGCAGCTTCAGTAGCAGGAGCTTCGGTAGCCGGAGTAGCTTCAGCGGCAGGAGCTTCAGTAGCAGGAGCAGCTTCAGCAGCAGGAGCTTCGGTAGCCGGAGTAGCTTCAGCGGCAGGAGCTTCAGTAGC
>DHKB01000067.1 GCA_002407045.1 Candidatus Bruticola papionis
AAAGCGAAAAAGAATACTTATTTTTTATAGTTATTTGTGATAATCAAATATATGAATAATTTAACAGCTTTTCGCTCTTTATTATTCTAGTGAGGAGGAGGGACGCGTGGGCAAAACGAATTTACCGCTCCTGTCTCGGTGGCGTTGGGCCGTGGAAACGGCTACAATTCGCGCTGAGCTAAGTTTTTTAGCTGAACTTGTCTTTTAAGTGTTGCGCTTTTAGGTGGTTTAGATACAAGACTTAGCTCGGAAGAGTGTCCTTTATGGCTGCCATCGCTAGTTTAGTTCTGGAGATTATTTGTGCGTATAGCTAAGTTTTTTGCGGCTTTTTCTCTTTTATGCTGTTTAGGCGCCGGTGTGAGCGCTCAAGCTGATGTCGTCTATTCTATTAGAAACAACGACACTATAGAGAGAGTAGCTGCTAGATACAATGTTACTCCCGAGCAGATTAACAAGGTAAATCCTAAGTTAAAACAATCCGGTTTTAAGCCTGGCGTCTTTATCGTGATTCCTAATAGCCCGAATGATGTGGCTATTACCAAAGATCAAGAGAGAGAGATCTTGGCCAAATTAGAGAGGGATTTGCCTTCACCCAGCTTGGTAAAGTTAGAAGTGTCCGAATTGAGTCGTGCTGGTAATCGTCATCGCGGCCAGTTAGCCTATCGTGGTGGCATGGGAGTAAATGGACGTCTTATCGATAATGCCCACAAATATTTGGGAACGCCTTATGTGTTTGGCGGAACGGGTAATGGCTCTTTCGACTGCTCCGGCTTTACTATGAGAATGTACCAAATGTCCGGTATCGATTTGCCTCGTACCGCTGATGTACAATATGGAGTCGGTGTTAAAGTACCTTTTGGAGCAGAAATGCCTGGCGATTTGGTATTTTTTGAAACCTATCTTCCTGGTCCTTCTCATGTGGGAATTTATATTGGAGATGGAAAATTTATCCACGCCTCTTCTAGTAAGGGTGTTACTATCAGTCGCTTGAGCCAGCCCTATTATGCTGCTCGTTATCTAGGCGCCAAGAGAGTTTTTAAAGAAGCTCTTTAATCGTTTTGCAAGGCGCGTTGCGCTTAATAAAGACAGCCTCTGGCAACTTACGTTGTTGCTAGAGGCTGTCTTTATTATAAAATAAAAAACAGCCTTTTCACAAAAAAATTAGTAACGATCGCGACGTTCTAAACCCAAGAAAGAGCGCATAGCATTCTCGGAAAGCCCTTCAGGGTTAGCTTTTACCAAGTGACTATCTAAACCTACTGCTTGAAATTCTGCTCCTGTCACGCCAAAGGGACCAGTAGCATAGCCTCCGTTATAGGGATCGTAGGCCCAATTATCCATAGTGCCAGTAGCTGCGTTGTAAGAATGCATAAGCTCGTGATGGAAGCCTACTAAGGGAGGACGATCTTGCCAAGCAGCTTCTGTATTTAAAGAAACGGAAGCGCGATTATAGTAAATAGTGGAGTCTGAGCCCACATTAGGTTTATTGTCTTCGTGATCGAAATATCCAGCGGATCCTGAGCTGCACTGGTTGCCGCTGGGGGTTTCAGACACAGTTACTCTCTTGCCAGTTGCCTCTATAGAGGAAAAAGCCTTTTGGCCTATAGGTATATCGGCAAGGGCTTCCAAATCGCTAGTGACGCGATTCTTAAACGAAGCATCTCCGCTGACTTGGAAAAATTCCGGTACTGGCGCAGAGGTTGTCTCTTCTACCGAAGTATTGGCTCCGGCTTCCACTTTAGTTTGTGCTGAAGCATAAACGCGACTGTTTGTCTGGGCAGTAGTAATACTATTGTTGCCACTGCCGTCTACAATAACGTTGAAACCACCATGTGCGTTTATTGTATCGTCGCCGCGTCCGCCGAAGAGCATGTTGCGTCCGCCTTCAGCTGTAATGTTATCGTTACCTCGGCCGCTGTCTACATAGTTTTGACCGGAAGTGACAGCAATAACATCATCACCATCTAAACCATAAATGACGCCGCCTCCACCTTCGTCGACAATATGATCGGCATTGTTGCTGCCTTCTATATAGTCGCGTCCCAAACCGCCGGAGATGATATTACCATTTATGTTGTGTCCATCAACCGTTTTTACGGTGGGAGCGTCAGGGGCCAAATCTAGGCCACCGGCAATGATGGTGTCGTTACCATGGCCGCCGTGAATTTCGTTTTGGCCGTAGTTGTCGATAATGGTATCGTTGCCTGAGCCGCCTTGAATAAGGTCGTTGCCGCTACCGCCGGTAATAAATAAAGGCACGCGCACATCCTCTTGAACGATAATCTTGTCGTTGCCTTCAAAGCCGTCGATAACTAACTTTTTAGCTTCTTCAGAAGTGAAGTCCATTTTTTGGCCGTTTATATCGACTGTAATGCCGCCCTTTTCACCTCTGGAGATATTGATACTGTCATCTCCTTTGGTTGCAGTTAGGATTTTTACTTCTGAAGGGTCGCCGCGTCTACCCACAATACGTCTAGCCAAAAGATCTGCATCGCTGCTGTGCTGGCCATCGGCTGAGAGAGCACCGCTCAGTTGCAAGCTATCTTGAATTGCTTGATTATCTTCCGAATGGGAAGAAGATGTTTTCAATTCTGCCGAGTGGGGAACTTCGGCATTTAGATGTTGGTTAATGGGAAAATTTACGTTTATCATCTCTTGGTCAGTGTATCACAAAAAAGCGGAGATTGTTTCCCAAAACTATTGAAAAATCATTAAATTTAGGCCTAAAGCGGCTTTCTTTGAGTGAAATTGGTATGCCGTTTAACTTTTTTTTAATAATTTTGTCACAAGTTTAGCTAATTTCATTTTTTTTCTTGGCAATATAATTTTTGCACAATAAATGTGTGAAAGTATTGAGCCGTTATCTAATTTGGGGATGTGACTTTAAGCATGCCTGGCCTATGTGGTGCATGTTGGGCATTTGTTGTGGCTTTGGAGTGAAATTTTGGCAGCAATTTTTTGTCTGTGGTGTAGGTGTAGTTTGTATCCTAAGTTTGTGGGCTTTAGTGGCGCTGTCTAGTTTGCGTGGGCGTATTTTGGTGGCTTTGCTTATCATATTTGTGAGTGCTCTTTTTATAATCTGGAGATATGAAGCTCCTCAACGCGGATCTCAAACTGAAATGTGGCGATCTTTAGAATATACCCATGTGTCTGGTTGTGGCAAAATAGTAAAAATATACACTTCGCCTTGGAAAACTAAAGCGCTATTGCGTTTGGAAAATGGCTTTATGCTTTGGGCTGAAAGTGCTGATAAGAGTTTGCCTATTGGCAAGGATAAAAAAATAAAATTTAGTGGTTTACTCCTGCCACTTACAGAGAGTACTCGAGGCGCAAAAAAAACTAATATAATGTATATGGTTAGGCTTAGCGATTGCAAAGAGATCTCTATTGTCCGAACGTCTTTTATACCTGAAGGCTCTAGAGCCAATTTTTACGTAAAAAACAAACTTGAAACTGTTTTTAGCCCTGAATGTAGAGAAATAGCCATAGCCATGTTTTTGGGACGCAGCGATTTACTTTCCGAGGAGACGAAAGCGTTATTTAGAGATGTTGGGCTTAGCCATATGACTGCTGCCTCTGGGTTTCATCTTTCTATTATGGCAGCTATGGCTATGCTTGTTGTGGTGGGGATTGGACGTAGTCGTAAATGTGGGGCTTGTGGAGCTATTATTTTATGCGCTGTTTATGTTTGGATTGTAGGATATATGGCTTCGTTGCTCAGGGCTTTTATTATGTCAATTTCAGCTCTTGGGGCCCTAATTATCGGACGCCCTGTGCGCTTGGAAAGGACTGTGTGTTTGGCTTGGAGCATTATGTTGCTGATTTGTCCATCTTGGATTGAAGATATTGGGTTCCAACTTTCATTTGGAGCTATATTTGGCATTATATGCTGGGCTTCGTTGTGTAACCGAATGCTACATTTTTTGCCTAATTTTTTCAAACAGTCTCTCAGTCTAACCCTATCTGTTAACTTGTTTTTATTGCCGTTACTAATAAATTATTTCCAAAAATTTCCCAGTGCTTCAATATTAGCCAATTTAATGGTGGTTCCAGCTTTGGAGGCTGTGTTTGTCTTGATAATTCCCTCTTTACTTTTAGCGGCATGGCCTGGAATTGGTCAGATTTTACCTTCAATTTGTGCATATTTATGCAAATACTCGTTAGTTGTGGCCGCTTGGTTGCAACAAAAATTGCCAGTATATGATTTCTGTCCACTTTCCGCACGCCAAATCGTCATTTTTTATCTTGTGCTAATTGTGGGACGCTTATGCCTTGGGGTTTCTATTTATAAAAAGATCGATGAAAAATCGGCTTAAATCTGGCATAGTATGTAAAATAGTCATGCACATATTATTGGGGGGCAGTTCTTTCTGGGTAGGATCGCGGTATATAGTTGCGGAAATGGCAAAAATAGCTGCTGAACATGTAAAAAGCTGAAAATAGCTTTTTGAGCGGTTTTTTAGTCGTTTTAGAATGGCAGGCCCTAATTATGATCGATTGCACTGTAAAAGTAGAACTAATTCGAGAAAATGCGAAACTTCCTAAAAAAGCCTTTCCTACAGATGCGGCTTACGATTTATTTTTGCCGGAATCTGCTGCAGTAGCGCCTGGGCAGACCATAGCTCTAAAATTGGGAATCCGTTTGGAACTTCCCTCCGGTTGGGAAGCACAAATTAGAGGACGCAGTGGCTTGGCTCTTAAAGGGTTGACCGTACATTTTGGTACTATTGATCATCTGTATCGCAAAGAATTGGGTGTAATAGTACACAATACTTCTTCAGAAACGATAAAGCTTGCTCAGGGAGATAGAGTAGCCCAACTAAAGCTTGAGAAAGTTTGGAATACGGAGCTTGTCTGTGGAACTGTGGCAGATACAGAACGTGGCGGTTTTGGTTCTACTGGCGTTTAAGATTTTTGTCACAAATTTGTTGACATAGTCATGAATTTGCATCTTTTGCTTATTTTCTGGAATAAAAATACCGACTCTCTTGAGTGTAAGAAAGTCGGTATTTTTGTCTGAAAAAGTTTGCTCTCGATTATCTCTTAGAGCGATTAAGCTATCTTAGCCTATCGACGAATCCTTTTTGTGTTCGTCTATCAAAGTGGCGATAGGGGTTAAGCCAGCCTGAATTTTGTCACCTACTTTAACTAAAGAACGGTATTTGTTACAAGGCAGATAGACATCGGTGCGTGAGCCCATGCGAATTAGACCGTAGCGTTCACCTTGAGCTAATAACTCGCCGCGGTTGACCCAATTGTAAATGCGTCTGGCAATTAAACCTACTCTTTGAGCTACTACAACTGGGCCATGCTCTGTCTCTAAGATCACATAAGTGGAATAGTTGTGATTGGCTTTGGGCAAATTAGCACTGGCGTAGCCGCCTTTGACATCAAATTGATCGACTACTTTTCCCGAAACGGGTGAACGGTTGATATGAACGTTAAAAATAGATAAGAATGTAGCAATGCGCAGCCATTCGCCATCGCCTAAGTGGGGATCTTTTACTATTGCCACATCTAGAACTGTTCCATCGCAAGCCGAGAGAGCTAGGCGACGGTCTGCTTTTATAGCGCGTCTGGGATCACGCAAAAAAGCTGCTATTCCGGCCAGTAAAATCATAGGCCAGTACCATAAAGTACAGCCAAATTTTTTCAAGCCCCAACTTAAGCCCCCTAAAGGAAGGATAAAATGTAAAATATCCTTGGCAATTTTTATCGGACCCAGAGACAAAGAATCGCGTCCTTCTACTGCGTGAATTTTCAAGGCCTCAGCGCTTGAACTGGGAGTAAAACGCAAATGATCAACCCAAACTGGAGGCAAATTAGTGACAATAGTCTCTTTATAAACTCTAAAAGAATCTATATAGCTCTCCAAACAAGTGGGTTTAACCGGTTGACAAGAATTTTTACGCCAGCAAGAGGTAGTAAAACTGCGAATTTTACGCAGCCAAGCCATCTCCAGACAACTTAAAGTGCCACCTTCTACCAAAAGTGAGCGACAGCTTTCCATGCTCTTTTGTAAAATATCATCGGAAAGCAAGTCTATAGGATAGCTTAATACCACAAAATTAAAATAATTAGGCCTATCTAGTTCCCAAAGCAATTTGTTTTCAAAGTGGATTTGGGTATTTTTAGCATGATAAGTTGGCTCATTTTTTAAGCTATCTTTTAAATAAGCAATCTGAGTTGAATTACCGTCGATTATAAAAAGCTCGTCGCCATTATGGAGCGATTTTATTACTTTTATCGCTAAAGCTGGTATTTGGGCTCCTACCAACAAGATGCGCTTAGGCGAATTTAGACGAAAAGTCTCTTGTAGCAAAGCTTGATACAATCTAGGAGAAGTAAGCATATTTCCCTCATTGAGTAAAAAAACTAAAAATGTATTGCTTGGACGGTAGTCGCTCACCAGAAAAGCAATCGTTAAACAGCGATACGGATAGTCCGAAATGGCTGCAATTTGCCTATTTCGTCAGTATAAAGGAAAGTCCCCACGTCTTACTTAAAAAAGTTCATTCTTTTATAGGATTGTTTACCCTAGCTAAGCTTGTAGATATAGTTGTTGCCAAATTGTGGCCGACGTAGTGGGGCATTGTTAATTGTAGGGATGGGTAAAAGGAGCTAGCTCTATAAGGGAAGATCCATTTTCAAAAAAAAACACGTTCTTTTTGCCCATTATGAGTAAAAAAAACGCGTCTTAAAAACTTTGCATTAAGGTACTACGACCAATAACCCAACTCTACGTCTAGTCTTTTTTTATCACAAGGACGGTCAATTTCTGTAGGGAAAAAACGTCTAGATGGTTTAAAAACTGCATCTCCTTTTCTTAGATAAGTTACTTCAAGGGACTGGGGGATAACCATATCGGCCACATTAATTAAGCATGAGCAATTGTTGGCATGAATATGTACTGGTTCATGAGTGCGAGCAATTTTTCCCAAAACGTGTTTTATAGAAGAAGCGATTTTTAAATCTGTCATTTCGTGCATTTCTAAAATTATTTGAGAAAACTGACTGAGAATTTCTTCTGGCACATCTCTGAGAACTTCCCATTCGCAACCTTCTATATCCATTTTGAGGATCATATTGTGTTGGCTTTCGTGTCCGTTTTTTTTGCAACAATGCCTGAAGAGTTTGGCAATTATCCATGGCAATATTGCCGCAAACACCAATTGGAAAAAAATGACAATGGTTATTTGAAAATTTGAGAGCTGACGGATCTAGTGTATGATCATACATATATACTTCATAACCACGTTCAGCCATCGCCAAATCCCACCCCGGTTCGGCACCTATACCAAAACTATAAGCAATTTTTTCAGTATCTTTTAATTTTAAGCCTTTGACCATAACATAACCGCCGTCAGTATCAGGTCCGACGCGTTCGTAACTTAGATCAACAATATCTTTTACGTGTATTAACGATTTTACGGAGTGAAGATGGTCGTATAGTACAGTTTTGTCTATAAAAGAAGTAGACTGTTGGCATCCTTTGTACGCAATATAGCGCTCAATGCCTCCAGAAACACATTTTGCGGCATCTTGCACTAGTTTTAATAACAATTCAACTGCAGTTAGACTATAATGAAGGGCCTTAAGATTCCATTTGATTTTTGTGTAATATTTTGCAACACAATCGTCAGAACTACTCATAACTTCTCCAAATAAATTTCTTGCGCGTGACAAACAATAAAGCCAGCTGTTTTTTAATGAAGAAACCAGAATACTTCAAAACGAAACACGCTAAAACAGAAACTTAAAATGTGTTTCGTGTGGCGCTATATCTAAAAAATATTAACTAGTTTACTTCTAAACTGGCATTTCTTAGGAGTTAAAAGCGTAAACAAAAAATAAAAATGCACTCTTTCAAACTATGTGTAAAAAATGCACTACTGCCCGTTTTTTTCTATATAACGCTTTTCGTGTTCTTGTGATCTTTATTTATGCGTCCAACAAGCGAGTGCTAAAGGCGCAATGGCAACTGCGGTTGACATTCTACATACTCTACCAAGTCCTGCTAGCCTTCAATAAAGTTACGTGGAATTTTTTTTCGTCAACATCCTATCGCTTGTATCGACTACTTCGGTTACATATTTTACTTTCAACCGCATAAGTATCCAAGCCTAATTTAAAGCGCAACAGACTAAAAGCTTTTTCACTATGTTTGGAAGTTAGGGCAGGCTTAGTCAAAATTTGGACTCGTGTTTGCAATATATTGTTTTGAGAATGTGTAGTCATTTTTACGCAACTTTCTTTAACTTGGCTTTTTCCAAGGAATGCTACGAAATATCCGTTCCCCCAATGTCAATTTGCCGATTGTTTACACTTGAAAAAAGTTAGCCGATATTGACATCTTCACCATGACTAACGCTGGGGGCTTTACGACATTCGTGTTAAGTTGGAAATGGTGGTAACAGCTGCAGTCTGTTCGACGCGAAATGTATAATCAGTCGAAGTGGCAAAATTGCTTTCGTTAAGTTTGAAAGTTAAAATAGTTGTGGGACCAGCTTTTTAATTTCGCTTGTCCAGGCGCTCCATGACAGTATGTTTAAGTTTTGATAGTTAGGGTATTATCTAAATTGCGTTGTATAGAAAGTTTTAAAGTTTCGCGTGACGGTAAACGAGTTGGTGAAGTTATAGAAAATGGCGGTATTGTGGCTTGTGCTGTCCCCTCTGGATGTTTGCTTTTGTGTAGAGCCGATTGCCGTGAAGCAGTGCAAAAGATTGAAAATTGGCATAACTTAAAAGATAAGCTTTGCTTCTGCGTTCCCGAATTGAAAGAAGCGTGGCAAATTTGGAAAGAAACTGCTAGCAAAAACGAGATTAACGATTTTTTGTCCTATTTGCATTTGGAGCATGTCATTATTGTTTCAACAGTTGCTGACACATTTGCATATCATTTGGGTAATTACGGAGACAAGGCAGCCGTATGGATAGGGCAGAAGGGGACGATCAACAGTGTTTTACGTTCGTTGCGCCGTTGCCTTGCAGGGCGTTTTATAAATTTAGATGACGAGACAAATGGAAACAACTTTGAAGAAGCTTTAGCTGGTTGCGATCTTTTTATAGGCAATAGTAACCAAAGTTATTATCAGGAAAAGCTGATTATTGATTTGTCTTCTTACGATTGGCGTATTATTCAGCGTGGCATTTACTCTTTAGCTGAACTAAAAAGCTATACCAAAAGAAATTGGCTGTTATCTGGAGACTCGTTGCGAAGCAATAAATTTAATAGATTGTCTCTTACCAATGTGGTGCTTTGTGTCGGCGACGAGGAGAAAATCTCCAGACGCTTTTGCCACTTTTATGAAGATGTGCGCAATTCCAAAGAAGCGGTGTTCTTTGTTAATTCTGAATCTGTACATAAAGCTTTACATGAATTTAATGTTGCACTTGACCCCAGTGATTCTATAAGCGAAGTTTACCCACTCTTTGATGCTTCTCTTGTCAAAAGCAAAGAATATCTTCAAAAGCGAAGCCGCGAATTACTCGAAAAATTAAATTATTTCCGCTGTAACGACGAAACCAACACGATTTATATAGAAGCTGTAGACGAAGAAATCGGTGGAGATTTTTTAGAAAAAGTGAAAAAAATAGCTGGTCAGGTAATGTATCTGGACGGTTCTGGGCGCTGGGAAAGCGATTCTGCCCTTTCCTGTGTCTAGATAAAATGCCTAAAAAAAAGTTATTATTCTGCAGGAAGAAACTCCGTTGGTAATGAAAGCATGACTCGGTTTTTAGATTGGGCCGTGATGCCTCCGGATTTTTGGTACGGTGGATCAGGCCTTTAAACAGGCGGGCTCTTGACAAGCCCTTGAGGAGGAGGGTCGGCGTACCATAGCGCTGGACTCCTCGAAAATTCTTTGCTATTGCATAGAAATGTCAATGTGCACTGTACTTTTTGGAGCATTTGATAATGAGTAAATGTGAAAACAGCGTAGCCGCTATCCAGGCTGAAGTCGCTAAACATCGTGACGATATCGTTAAGTTTTTGCGCGAAATTTGCGCTATCCCTTCTATGAACTCCCAGATTAAAGATGTGGGCGAGCGCATTAAAGCTGAAATGGATAAACTCGGCTTTGATAAAACTTGGTTCGACAGCATGGGCAATATCGTTGGCGAAATTGGCAACGGCCCTCGCACTATCGTTTTTGACAGCCACATCGACACCGTCGGTATCGGTGACCCCGCTGAATGGAAATGGGATCCTTTCGAGGGTAAAATCGAAGATGGTATCCTTTACGCTCGCGGCGCTTGCGACGAAAAGGGCAGCACTCCTGGTATGGTATACGGTTTGGCTATTGCCAAGCGCTTAGGTTTGCTCGAAGGCTGGAAAGCTTACTACTTCGGCAACATGGAAGAGTGGTGCGATGGTATTGCTCCTAACGCTTTAGTCGAGCACGAAGGTGTAAAACCCGACTTCGTCGTTATTGGCGAGCCCACCAAAATGCAAGTCTATCGTGGTCACAAAGGCCGTGTAGAAATTGAGATCATCTCTAAGGGTCGCAGCGCTCACGCCGCTTCCAACCAATTAGGTGACAATGCTGTCTACAAGGTACTTCCTGTAATCGAAGGCATCTCTAAGCTCGAGCCCGAGTTAGGTGACGATCCCTTCCTCGGTCACGGTAAAATTACCGTATCCGATGTTAAGGTAGAAACCCCCTCTATCAACGCTGTACCCGATGAGTGCCGCGTTTATGTTGACCGCCGCATGACCTTTGGTGAGACCGCTGAAGGCGCTTTGGAGCAAGTTCGCAAGCTCGTCCCCGAGCAGTATAAGAACGACATCACCGTAGAGATGATGAAGTACTCCGAGCCCTCTTATACCGGCTTCGTCTTCCCCGTAGACAAGTACTTCCCCGCTTGGGCTTTGGATGAAAAGCATCCTTTGGTACAAGCTGGCTTGGAAGCTCGCAGAGAGATCGGCTTAGAGGATCTTCCCGCTAGCAAGTGGGCTTTCTCTACCAACGGTATTTACTGGATGGGTAAGGCCAACATTCCTTCCATCGGCTTCGGCCCTGGCGATGAAGTCACTGCCCACACCGTACGTGACAGCGTGCCTATCGACGACGTAGTCAAAGCCGCCGAATTCTATGCTATTCTTCCTAGCTTGATTCCCTAGTTCGTCTTCTTTACTATCCGTCCAGTTCTGGGAAGCTTTGTAATCAGTAAATGCGCTTTAGAGGAGTTTGCCGCTTCTATCTGAGGGTGTGTTTATGTCGGTTCAAGTGTCCGGGATTGGCGGCTGTTCGGTGAAGCTGCCGCTCGGCTGAGCATCTTTGTTAGCTGGATAATCTTTCTACAGAGATTTTAGGCCGGGCGGTTTCTGTCATAGTTGGCAGTTTAGCTGCATCTCAAATAAAAAATCACGTCTGAAAATCGAAAATACTCGGAGGCTTTACCTAATGTCCCAGACACCGTTCCAGATGGCTCAGGCCCAGTTCGACCACGTAGCCGACTTGTTAGATTTGCCGCAGGATGCTCGCGAATTGTTGCGCAACCCTATGCGTGAATATCATTTCTCCATTCCTGTGCGTATGGATGATGGTTCTACTCGTATTTTCCGCGGTTTCCGCATTGTACACAATGATGCACGCGGTCCTGGTAAGGGCGGTATCCGCTTCCATCCCGAAGAGACTGTTGATACTGTGCGTGCTCTTTCCACTTGGATGACTTGGAAATGTGCCGTCGCCAACTTGCCTTTGGGCGGAGCTAAAGGTGGCGTCATTTGTGACCCTCGCGAATTGAGCGAGCGTGAGCAAGAGGGGGTTTGCCGCGGTTGGGTACGTGCTATCGCCGGTACGATTGGCAATGTTAAAGACGTTCCCGCTCCCGATGTAATGACCAACGGTCAGCATATGGTTTGGATGCTTGATGAACTCGAGCACATTCGTGGCGCTCATGAACCCGGTTTTATCACTGGTAAGCCCGTAGGTATGGGTGGATCTAAGGGCAGAACTGAAGCTACTGGTTATGGTGTAGTTTTCACTTTGCGTGAAGCTCTCAAATTCTACGGTCACAAGATTGAAGAAGTAAAGGTAGCTGTACAGGGCTTTGGTAATGTTGCTCAGTACACAGTCGAGTTGCTCAACAAGTTGGGCGCCAAGGTTGCTGGTGTGTCTTGCTGGGATAAGGCTGACCGTTGCGCTTATACTTACGTAAAAGAGTCTGGAGTTCTTTTCAGCGAACTTATCGCCGCTACCGACAAATACGGCAGCATTGATAAAGAGAAAGCTGCTAAGCTCGGCTACGAGCGCTTAGCTGGTGACGAGTGGATGAAGCTTCCCGTAGAAGTCCTGATTCCCGCCGCTTTGGATCGTTCTATCACTGAAGACAATTGTGACCAAGTATCTTCTACCGTCAAGATGATTGTAGAAGGTGCCAATGGCCCCACAACCCCTGCTGCTGAAAAAGCTTTAATTGAGCGTGGCGTGATCCTCGTGCCCGACTTCTTAGCTAACGCTGGTGGTGTGAGTTGCTCCTACTTTGAGCAAGTTCAGTGCAATATGAACTACTACTGGGAGCGCGAAGAAGTTCTTGACAAGCTTGAAAAATTGATGGTAACCGCTGCTTTGGCCGTTTTCAATTTAGCCAAAGAGCGCAACGTCTCTCTCCGCGATGCCGCTTACATGATCGCTATCGATCGCGTTGTGAAAGCTTGCCGCATTCGCGGTTGGATCCGCTAATAGTTCTGTGTTCTACTGAGAGCATGACTACGCAATTGTAACGTTGCGAGCTTTGCTCTACTAAGGGTAGGTCGGAAGTAATTTTTTGTAGATTGCTTCCGACCTATTTTTTTTGCTTAACTGGCAAAAACATTCTCGGCGTTGTAAGCCAGCTCTTCCTCTTGCTTTGCCATAATAAGATCGTATTGAGTTAAGATAACATCTTGCAAGTCAAGTTTATCTTGCTTATCTGTAAAATGGATTACTTCTAACCAACGTCCGTGTTTAGTGCGCTTTGCTGGCATGCTCAGCCAACGATCTCCATTTTTTTCGAAAATTTTAGCACCTCGAATCATAAGTGGGCCCAGACGGAACATTACAGAGGCTCTGGTGCAATTATCGGTACGAAGAGGAATTATTTGGCGAATTTCTATATCAAATTTCATAATTTTGCAGCTCCTTTTTATACAATGTTTCTAACGTATAGACTGCTTTATTAGCAAAAGGCCAAGTCGAATTTGTCTTAGGCTTTAGCACCTTAAACAACGTTTAACCGTAAGTTTTTTGGTATTTATCGATAATGGCTTTCTCAACTAAAATCTTCATCTCTTTATCTAAGAAGTAGGCAAAGTCACCCCACTCTCCAGAGTCAGATATTCTGCCTGGCATGCCGAGCCAGCGCTGACCGTTTTTTTCAAAAATTTTAGCTCCTCTAACTACTACCGGCCCAAATTGAAAAACAACTCCGGCTAAAGCAAAGCCGCTGTCATATTTAGTAATACTCTTTATGGCAAAATCTTCTAACATAATTATCCCCCTACAAATATTGGTATACACGTAGCCACAAGCGATAAAATTTTTACTCCTGGTTACGCTTTAACTATACGGTAAGATTTTTAACCGCAAATTGCTTGAAAATAACGGGAAGTTTACCGATATATAGATATATTGTAAACACAAATTTTGACGGCTTTTCCTAGAAATAACATATTTAGTAAGCGGCCAATTTGCTTTTAAGCTGGCTTTGATTTAGCATAGCTTAGCTATGTCAAAAATACGTTTTGGAATTGAATTACCTAATACTATGCCTTGGCCGGAGTTGCGTGCGGCGGCGTTGGCTATGGACAAACAGCGTTGGCGCGGCTTATGGACTTATGACCACTTAATGCCTTGTACGGCTGAAGAATTGCCTTTAATTGTAAATTCTGTGCAAGAATGTGAAGAAGGGCCTATATTTGAGGGCTGGAGTTTATTGGCAGCTTTAGCCTCTATAACTGAGAGAGTACGCTTAGGCACTATGGTAACTTCGGCAACGATGCGCCATCCGGCTTTACTGTGTAAAATTGCTATTACTGTTGACCATATTTCTTCTGGAAGAGTAAATCTGGGCCTAGGCACTGGCTGGCATGAACACGAACACCAAGCTTTTGGCATTCGCTTAGGAGGCTTGAAGACGCGTTGTGATCGCTTTGAAGAGAGTGCCGCTTTAATAAATCGCCTTTTAAATGGCCCTTACCCTGTCACTTGGGAAGGAAAATTCTTTCATTTAGAAGAGGCACCTTTTGCTCCAGCGCCAATCCAAAAGCCTCTCCCTTTACTTTTAGCTGGTGGTGGCGAAAAGAGAATTCTACCTACTGTCGCTAAATACGGAAATGGTTGCAATTTGTACGTAAATATGTTCTCTTCTTTGGAAGAAGCTAAGCATAAACTTGAAGTTTTACAGCGGCTTTGTGAAGAAAATGGGCGCGATTTCGCTCAAATACGCAAAACCGTCACTATGTATGCTGATATTATCGACGATGAACAAGAGGCTCACCGCTTCAGACGCTTTATGGGTCAACATCTATATGACGAAGAAGCTGATACCTTGCCTTTTGGCTCACCGCAAAGAATAATAGATTCTATAGAGCCTTTAGTAAATTTAGGTATTGATGAAGTTATTTTTAATGGCCCTTATCCCAGTCCAGAGCGTTTGGCACGTTTAGATAGTGAAGTACTGAGTGCTTTCGATTAAACACAAAAAAGCTCGCCTTCAGAAAACTTGGATTTCTGAAAGCGAGCTTTTGATTAGCAAAATTAAATCAGCCAGCGA
Organism: Candidatus Bruticola papionis; assembly: GCA_002407045.1. GTDB lineage: Bacteria > Vulcanimicrobiota > Xenobia > Xenobiales > Xenobiaceae > Bruticola > Bruticola papionis. The sequence continues at coordinate 14,758 of DHKB01000067.1, forward strand.
GTTGTGGTACTTTCTTGCTGAATAATCCTCACAGTTTTGTCATAGAAATCTTGGGCCTCAGCTGGAGTATTACCTATACAAGTTACTCCAAACTTTCCATATTGCGATACAGCTCCTATCATATGGAAGATAACGCCAGTATTAGTTGTAGAATTGAAGTGCAACTTGGCATATGTGATGATATCTATGAGATCTTCTGGCAGCAATCGTTTATATTTTTCGGAAATTAAATTGTCTGAGGCCACATAATATTTCGTCGAACCTCGTGGAGTAGTAAAAAGACCAGTGTTGGGATTGTAATGGCCTCCGGTTAAAAATTGCAAGGTGCGTAAGGGGTGAGTTGTGCCTCCTTTGCGCATATTTATTTCGATGGCATACAATTTCCAAGGATTATCTGCACTAACTGGACGTTCAGGAATACTCGGCACGGCCATATAGTCTATAGACACACGTTCTACTAGTCCTTCTCGCGCTAAGCGTTTACCTATCTTTAAACCGCCGCTATGGAGCACTGCTTGGAAAGGATGGGCTGCTGGGAAGCGGCAACCCAAAAATACTTGACCATCTTCTCCGCCCATTATTTGGTCGTGAGTAGAAATAATTTGCACTTCCTGAGGAGGCACAATCCTTGTTTGTACGCTAGGGGAAGATTTTTCTACACCCTCAAGAAATTCTTCGACTATGCCTTGCATTTGCTCAAACTTGGAGATGAAATCCGTATAAGGCAAATTGACAGCTTGCATTTTTAAATGGCGAGGAAGATCGCGGCGTACTAATTCCACAGCCTTAGTCCAGTTGTCGGCTATCGGTTCAATGTTAAGTAATTCGTTAAATTTGTAGATAGCATTACCTTCACCAGAAAAACCTTCATTGATTTTCACAACGGCTCTTTTTACGTTAGGTTTGGCGAAATAAAGATCTACAATAGCTTCGGCTATCTCTTGTTCATCTCGTATGTCTTCGTATCCGAAAGGACAGAGCACGTTGCACTCTTTGAAAAGTTTGCGAGAGCCAGATTTTGTACCGTAATGTAAAAACTTGGGATCGGCTCCCATTAGTGGCAATCCCAAAGCAACTGATAAACTTTTTTCGGCTGGAGTTACGTTAAATACCGAGAGATGAGCAACTTGAGAATGCATGGTATGATTGCGAATACGTTGCAAAATAGCCGGACGCTCTAGCACTTTTTGGGTCAATGACTTGTCACGAGAAGCATCATTAACGTTATAAAGATGAAGGCGACGCCTGGCATGTGAATAGGGAACGCCGGGCAATAATTGCAAATAATAATCGACAATACGATCGCGAATAGGTTGGGAAGTTACGAAAATAACTTCCGTATTGGGGTTGGCCAACTGAATTAAGAGAAAAAGCAAGCGCTCTTCATAGTATTCTATACCTTCTATTTTACGTAGTTCTTCCGCATCTAGAGTAAGTGAAGGTACGACTACTACGGTTTCTTTTATATTGGAGGTATGCTTTAGAGCCTCCCAAATAAAAGGAAGCTTGGCATAAAGGCGCTGAAATAAGCGATCTTCTTCGACGCTTCCTTGGGGAGGCAATTCAGAAAGAGGACAATAAAGGGCTGGATCGTTCAGAATTATGTCTTGATTAAAAGTAAACTCGTTGGACGAACCAGTAGTATATTGTCCATCAAGGTCGGCCACGCGCAGCGAAACTTTTTGATTATTCAAGTCGAAGTGAAATCCGTCTCTTTCGTTTTTATCGTTGGTTAAAAAGTATTGCTCAATTGCTTTGCTTTTTTCTCTTTTTCCACCTCCTACGGAGATAGAAAAGGGGAAGTATTGTTTTTGTGTGAAAGGGAAGCTGGGAGTTTTAGTCGGAGTTATCAAAAATGAAAGAACAGGAAAGCCTCATGGAGACGGAAAAATCAGGGGATATTGCCTCTGCACCTAAAATGGGGCGTATTTACAGGCGCCATCGCCTAAAAAGAAAAGAAACTGCGAAAAGCGGGCGCAATAGAAACAAAGGCTTACGTATTAGCAAAGATACTCGTTCTCTTCCTATAGAGCCAGCTAGTCCTATGTTCTTCAGATTACGCTTTTCTTTGCCTCAAGGATCTGTAATGCGCCCCAGCTGGGCTGAATTATCGGCCTTTCTGGTGAATTTGGATAATACTCTCTTATTGCCGGAAGTTAAAGATGTAAAATTACAGAACCCGCAGTACGAATATTATAATAGTGACACCAGAGCTTATGCCAAATTCTTAGGCTACAAAGCGGAAAATCTGGAGGAGCTCGGATTATGCTTTGAGTTGAGCCTTCCTTGTCCGCATGTTTTTGCTTTAGAATGTTTGCTTCTTCCTTTGGTAGTTGCTCGCGAGTTTAAGTTACGTCTGGACTATATTCCTTGTGCATTAGCTAAAGATGATGCTGATGAGCAAGGTTACGCTTTGAAGCCTGTTTACAGCTCAATAAATCCCAGCCTGGAAGAACTTATGTCTGTTTGGAGTGTTGTAAATAAAAGAGCTCGTCAAATTTGGGAATGTGTGCACGGCCCTTCGCCAGTTTATCGTCGCTCATTTTTGGAATGTGTTTGGGAATATCGTACTATCGCTCCGGTATTACGCAGCCGCTACTCCAAGGGGAAAATGAAGAGAAATTATTGCGAGTTAGAATTTTATCAAGATGAAAGCAACCATCAAGTGTTTACCATGTGTGAATGGAATTGTCTTGAGCCTGCTGCTTTTCCTATCGCAGACAGAATCCGTTTGCATGGACTGAGTGAACGCGGTTTGGATGGTAAAATTATTGATGCTAGAGCCTTTTTCTTCGAAGGAAAATCTTGGCTTAAGAAGATGAGCACTCCCATAAAACATTATTACACCAGAGAAAATCAACTTACCGAAAGAAAAAAGATGTTGTCCTTTCTTGCGGGTATGCCAGATTTAACCCCGGAATCTTTTTCCAGAGTTGCTTATCAACGCTTGGAAGATAGTTAAAATTAGAAAAGGTTATTGAACTGTGTTTGCTGATTCCGCTCATTTGCTAGAAGCAATAATCTTGGGCATTGTTCAAGGTTTTACCGAATTTTTGCCAATATCTTCCTCGGCACATTTAATGCTGTTGCCGAGGCTTGCCAATTTCCCTTATTTTGGTAAAACCTTTGATGTTATTTTACATGGCGGCACCTTACTGGCTGTTTGCTTTTACAAATGGGATTTAATCAAAAAAATGCTTTCGAGTCTGTCTATATACGGACAGGCTTGTTATAAGCAAAGAAAAATCCTTCCTTGGACAGATTATGGTAACAGCTATTTAAAGCTAGCCTGTCTGATTATTGTCGCCTCTGTGCCTGTTGCTGCCTTGGGATTTCTTCTGGAAAATATCGTTGAGCATTTTTTTCATGGACTATTATTTACTGCTTTCACTTTGGCTGTATTCGGCTTTTTGCTATACAAGTCCGATTGTAAGGGGGGATGCTCTCGCGAGCTTAATTCTATGGGCATTAAGGAAATGTTTTATATAGGCATGGCTCAGTCGCTGGCCCTTTTGCCTGGAGTTTCCCGCTCCGGTGCTGTACTGACGGCTGCCCGCTTTTTGGATATTCGACGTTCTGAAGCTGGCCTTATTTCGTTAGTAACAGCTTTGCCTGTCGTTGGAGGAGCGTTTTTTGTCAAAATAGTGCGTTGCTTTAGCACAACTATTTCTACAGATTTAGCTTTTTTATGGACTGCTTCTGCTGGCTTTTTAGCTTCTTTTATGGCTGGCTTGGCCGGTATAATGCTTTTGGAGAAAGTTGTCACTCAATATACGCTTAAGCCTTTTGCTGTTTATAGAATAGTTCTCGCTCTCATGCTCTTGGTAGTATGGATCGCTCGCTAAATACTCGCTGTAGCATATTTTGTTGAAATTGTGAAAGGTACGATTTATGCGTCAATATCTGGAATTAGTAAAGGATATTTATGAAAATGGAGCTTTACGTGCCGATCGCACTGGAACTGGCACCAAGAGTGTCTTCGGCCGCCAAATGCGCTTTAATTTGCAAGACGGCTTTCCAGCTGTTACTACCAAGAAGCTTTTCACTAAGTCGGTAATTTACGAACTTTTGTGGTTTCTCCAAGGCAGCTCCAATATAGCTTATTTGAAGCAAAACAAAGTTTCTATTTGGGATGCTTGGGCCGATGAAAGTGGCGAATTGGGACCTGTTTACGGAGTACAGTGGCGCTCCTGGCCCGATTATGATGGTGGCACTATAGATCAAATAGAAAATGTGATCGAAGAAATAAAAAACAATCCCACTTCTAGACGTTTAATTGTCAGCGCCTGGAATGTCGGTCAGCTTGACAAGATGGCTCTTCCTCCTTGTCATGTTCTTTTTCAGTTTTACGTAAATGATGGTCGTTTATCTTGTCAGCTTTATCAGCGCAGTGCCGACGTCTTCTTAGGCGTTCCTTTTAATATTGCTTCTTATGCCTTATTAACTATGATGATTGCTCAAGTGTGCTCTTTGGAACCAGGAGATTTCGTGCATACTATAGGTGATGCCCACCTATATTTAAATCATTTAAAGCAAGTTGAAGAACTTTTACAGCGTGAACCCTACGCTTTGCCGACTATGAAAATCAATCCAGAACGTCGTCGAATAGACGACTTCGAATTTAGCGATTTCACCTTGGAAAACTATCATTGCCACCCTGCTTTGCGAGCTCCCATCTCTGTATAAGAAACGTAAATCAGTGCCAGCAGTGAGCATTTTACCTCAAAAAGCGTTGCGTATATGCTCTATCTTTAGATAAGGATGGAAGCCGATAATACCTATAACGTCGAAGCGTGCTTCCCTAAAGTGGGGCTTTTCGGCAGTTATGTAGGCTTCGCCCAGTAGACGCAAACGACGTTGCTTGGCGTATGTTACCGCTTCAACAGGGCGGCCGAAGCGATCGTTGCTGCGCCATTTTACCTCTACAAATACCAGCGTATCCCCATCTTGGGCTATAATGTCTATTTCTCCCCAAATGGTGCCTTTGCTGTTTGCAGTATACTTGCGCTTTAGGTTTTTGGGCTGACGGTGTATGGTATAATTTGTTCCTATAATATGCATACCTACAGAAAGTAAATACTGTAGAGCGGCTCTCTCACCATAGTTGCCTAAAAAAGTGTTGTCTTTTTTAACGTGCATTTTTCCCCCTCCGCTTATTTTCTTAAATAGTAGCATATTTTGATTAACGTCTGTAGATTCGGTTTGGACACGCCAAAAGGAAGACAAGCTTTTTCCACAAATTGTTAAGTTATGTTTAGTCTTGATCATTTGAAGCGCGGGGCCGAGTCTAGTATCGGTCGCAGCCGCTTTGCTCTTAGATTGTGTACCGTTTTGCTTATCGGTTCTTTAGGGATCGGGGCAGCGGCTTGTTCAGGTTCAAAAAACCAAGGCGCTCCGGCACCTGTGGCCGGTTCAGGAAATGCAACTCAGGATTCTTCCTTGGAAGATGATAGCGTCTTCACCGAAGAATCTTCTCCGTATGAGCGGGGAGCTTCCTTATTGGATGACTACTATAAACAGAAGTACAATAAGCGCGAGCGGGCTGCTGTAGTCAATGGAGTAAAAGAACTCCTGCCTTCTTATGATGAAAAACAGGCAGAACAAGCTGTCAATACTATTTTAGGTTATCACTATATAGTGTATCATCAGACAGCACATCACAATTTGTTGAATAATCATGCCGTAGCTCGCCAAGTAGAAGCTCAGCTTAGGGATATTTGTACAACTTTAGATGTTCCTTTTGAACCTATGTGGGCCATTGTCAGTTGGGAAAATTCTGGGGATGTTAGTAAAGTATCTTTCGCCAATGCTGCTGGCTTGGGACAAATGACTCCAGGAGCTATTGAAACTGCTCACGCTTTCGGTAAGGCCAAAGCCGAAGAATGGCAACTTGAATCGGCTAGGTTGCGTACGTCTGAAGCTAGAGAAGACAAGGTTAAAGCTGAGCGTTTGGAGCGAGCTGCCAAGTTGGCCGATTGTGCGAATCGCCATCAAGCTCTGGCCGACAAAAATCAACTTAAAGATGAACGTCTTTTAGTCGATTGCAACTTAGAAGATTCTGTTCTGTTTTTTAAATATTTGCTGTCTAAGTATGGTGAACGCACTGATTTGGCTATTTCTGCGTATCATAACGGAGTTATCAACAATGATGACGTTATCTATGCTTACTTGCGTCGAGAAAAAGAGCTGGAACTGGATGCGGAAACCGATCCCAACCGAGTCGGACTTTTGGATGCTTTAGAACTTTACGACTTAAAATATCTCGATTTGTGGAATAATGTCTACACTAGAGAGATTCTCTGCGGTTTGCGTACAGTCTATGGCGATAAAGTCAATGCTGAAAACTCCTCATTAGCTTTAGGCGATGAGTCAGATTTATATCTTTGGAAAATAGTCGCTTCTTACGTCGGCTTGAAGTCTGGTGAGAATTTTGTCAGAACTTTGCAAAGTCGTTACGACTTGCCTTTAGATTTGTGCGAAGTTAGAGGACTTCCCGTATACGATTCTAGCGAGAAATTAGCTGAAGGCTTGAAAAATGATTGGCTTTGCGTTGTCGACACTTCTAAATTTAAAAATTGTGGAGTCGATATCCCCTTTGCAGAAAAGGTAGTGCAAAAAGTTAGTCAAGCTAAAGCTGCCGATAAAGCCAAGGCTAAGGGAGCCAAGGTTGATAAAGCGAAAAAACCGGAAGTTAAAGAAATTATTCCTGAGCTGAGTCCTGAAGTAAAGGCTCAGTGCTGGTATGCTTCTCCTGAATTGTATGGTTATTTAGCCAATTTACAACAGCGTTTTATCTCTTCCAGCGGTAATCCCAATGTAAAGTTGCCTTTGCAAACTCTCTCCGGTGCTTGGAGCATGGGTAAGAATCAAAGTGCTTGTAAAGCCGACAGTATGGATACCCATTATCGCGCAGTAGCTGCCGATTTGAATCTGAGTAAATTGCCCGCTGTGCATAGCAAAATCTTAGAGAAGTTAATTTTAGAAGACTTTTTGCTTGATACTATTTATATCAAGCGTGCCGAGGGAAATATCATTCACTTAGTTTTGAATCCTCGTTGTGGCAGTTATTTTATAAAAAATTACGTTGAATATGTGTCTCCGCATGGTAAAATCGCCAAAGCTTTAAAACAAGCTTCCGACCGAGAAGCGGCCGAAGCCAAAGAAGCTGCTGATCGAGAGGCAGCTAAAGAAAGTGCCAATCCGCAGTACAGTCATCAGATGGCCAGAGAAAGAGAACGGCAGAAAAAACGTGAAGCGGAAAAACTTGATGCTGAGGCCAAAACACGTGAGGCTGTACAGTCACGTGCTAGTGCCTTAAAGCGTCGTAGTGGCAAGAAAGATGCTGCAACTCAGGAAGAGATCGAAAAGATCCCCGATGGTGAAGAGGCGGAGGAAGAATTGTTGGCTATTCCCGACGAGCCGATTAATGACGGTAGCGTTAAAGGAATGCCTCAGGGACGTCAGCAAAGCAAGCCTGCGGACGATGGCGTTTATGACTTCTAAAAAGCTTACGAGTCCAACTAAGACAGATAGAATGGCAGCAACTGGGCGCAAACTATGGATGGTCGCGCTAGCTTTATCGCTCAGCTTGCTGTGCATTCTTTTACCTGTGCAAGTTGGGGCTGTACAAAAAAACTTAGAGTTTCGCAACCTCTTTGCGATTTTAGGTAAGCAAACTCTGGATAAAATCAATACTGAGACTGGGCCTAATGCCAATTTGCGCAAATTTACCGCTTCAAGTATCTCTTCCACTTTATTTAGGTCATTTTATGCAGACTCTTCCTTGATCAATACGCTTCCCGAGGCCTATTTAGTTGGTGTCAAACAAGCTCAGGGAGCTGAGTTAGCTAGATTTAGATCTATAGATTTAGTGCAATGCTATGCCGAGCATAAGGGGGGAGCCAAGGCCTTCCTTTCAGGAGTGCGCAACTTAGGCAGAGATTTAAATATTATTCTTGATTGGGATGATCCCAAAGTTATCAAGGCTATTACCAAAGTTTATGGCTGTATATCTAAATTAGATGCTCAAGATATAACAATTGCTGCTTCCAGTCATTATCGTGCCAATGATTGGAGTGGGGAAATACGTTTTAGTTGGTATCCGACCGACGGTATAGCGCGTTTATATGCTGTCATTACTTTCTCTGGGCATATCAACGTAAAAACGGCTATTTTGAGCGCTTCTGGACGAATCTTTACTCAAAAACACAAGCCCTTCTCCCGATCTATTAGCTTAAGTGATTATTCTCTGGATTTAAGCACCAGAACGCTTAATGCTAGTGGTAGTTACTGCTTGCCTCACGTCCCTGATATGAGTGGCAGTGGAACTCTCTTTATTGATAATAATTGCCGCTTGAAAGTGCAAAACTTTGAAGTTAGTGGCAGAGTTTTAGAAACGATCGCCCAGTCTGGACAAGAAGGCAATTTATGGAATATAGAATATGTTTTGAGCGGAAATACTGATCGTTCGGGAAACATGAGTGGCACTTGCATTATTAAAGGAAAACAAGCAGCTTTTAATGCCAGGTTTGGTAATGGGGTTAGAACTGAAGGAGCTACCTGGAAAGCGTCACGCCATGGTAAGTTAATTAAAGGTGTGATAAATGTGGGAGGATCTCATACCATTTCGTGGCAAGCCAGCATAAATGATTAGATTTACAATCTTTTGGCTGCTATAAGGAGGCACTGTGTCTGTTATATCCATACGCGGTCTGACTCGCACTTATGTAATTGGTGGGGATGTTGAAGTACATGCTTTGCGTGGCGTCGATCTTGATGTACAAGAGGGGGAAATGGTTGCTATTATGGGCCCTTCTGGTTCGGGAAAGTCGACCATGATGAATATCCTCGGCTGTTTGGATAAGCCTACTTCTGGCTCTTACAAATTAAATAACCAAGAAGTTTGCCATTTAAGCAACGATGAAAGGGCTCTAATTAGAAATAAAAATATAGGTTTTGTCTTTCAAGGCTTCAACTTATTGGCCAGAACTTCCGCTATAGAAAATGTAGAAGTACCTTTGCTTTATACTGGTGTTCATATAAAAGCCGAAGAACGCTTCCGACGCTCCAAAGAGGCTCTTTGCCGAGTTGGCTTAGAAAAAAGAATTTATCATGTTCCCACTCAACTTTCAGGTGGTGAACAACAGCGTGTCGCTATTGCCAGAGCTTTAGTAACTAATCCTGCTCTTATTTTGGCTGACGAACCTACTGGTAATCTTGACTCAAAACGTTCAGATGAAGTAATGGCTTTATTTCAAGAGCTTAACCGTAAAGAAGGTCTGACTATCGTTATGGTTACTCACGAACCTGATGTAGCGGCTAAATGCCAACGAGTTGTACTTTTTAAAGATGGCCGTATCGTCGGTGATGGCAACCCTGATGAAGTTATCAATAAGCTGGCTTACGGTATTATACGTTAGTTCTAGTTTTTGCTGCGAGCTTATGTTCGTGTTGTAATTTATAGCCGCCCAAAACGTTCGTTATGCCCACCGGAGAAAACTTTATCGTGCTAGCGATCTTTCGAGGAGGGATATAACGAACTAAGCAACTTGGCTATAAATTTAGCGCTAACATATGTAGCGTAAAATATATCGCGCAAAAATTTTTCGCACATTTTTGCCTAAAAGTGCTTGACAGGGTAGGCGCTTAGCGCTAATATACTCGAGCGGTTGCGTTAAGCAACTAGGCAAAAGTTTTGAAAACGGAATAGCAGCTTTTACTATGAAGCTTGTGTAAGTGCCCTGTGTGTCTTACAAAGTAAGATACCAAAATGAATGACACTTAAAATTGTCAATGTTAAGTAGAGCTAATCGCTCTCTTTTTCAAATATTAA
>DHKB01000005.1:0-35135 GCA_002407045.1 Candidatus Bruticola papionis
AGCTTCGATAGCTTGAGGCACAGTTTCCATACAAGTTTCGTTAAATTGGTAGTGAGGGCGAATCTCTTCAACGGTAAAGTTTAATTTATAATAGTTATCGTTAATATGTTTTCTTATGTCGTCTTGGCTTTTACACTGCCTAGCCATAAAAATAGCTGCTGTAGCAGCTTGGGCTCCTCTAATACCTTCAGGATGATCATGAGTGACAGAAGTTACTATTTTAGCTAATTCTAAAGCTTCTTCCAAAGTAGAAGCCGCCCAAGCTGCACCGCTAACGCGCATAGCCGATCCATTGCCAAAGCTATTGTATGGTTGCGGATTAGTGCAATACATCCAACGCAAAAAACGACCACCATAGCCGCAATCAGGATAAGGCTGCCCGATTTTACGCATATAATGTACAGTTAAATCAAAAAGTGTTTGCTTACCCTTCTCGCTGAGTTCTAGCCCTTGTTTATAAAATTCGGTAATAGCTTTACCTACCGCTAAACTCATAATTGAATCATCAGTAGCGAAACAATCATCATCAAAAAGGGGAAATTTAACACTGCGATGATTGGCAAATTCATAACGTGAGCCCACAATATCGCCTACAATAGCTCCTAACATATCGCCCTCCAGGTTAATTTGTTTTTATATTGTTATAGCCGACGATATTTCAGCCTAAGGGACTTACTTCCTATTTTGCTTTAAAAACAAAAAAAAGCCCGAGCCCTAGACTCGAACTTCATTTGTGGTGGGCACGAAAGGATTCGAACCTCTGTAGCGCGTCGCGCGTCAGATTTACAGTCTGATGCAATTGTCCACTCTGCCACGTACCCGTAACGGGAAGTATATTACCTAAACTGAATGCTATTGTCAAGACAATTTCTCCAATGAAGTAATATTTTTATAGTATAAAGGTTTCTATCTCAACTTTGGGAATTTCACATATGTTGAATTTTTACGGCCAGGAGCGCATTTCGATATGGACAAACAAAGCAGATTTTTTTTTGCTTCTCCTTTTTCTAGCTTTACTTGGCGTAGTGCCTACATTTCCTTAGCAATTTGTGCAACACTTATATCATATGCTGAAGCTGAGCCCCAAAATCATGCTCAACCTTCCGTACCAGCGCCTCCAACTGTCAACATCTCCTCCTCTACGTCTCAAGATCTGCCAAAGCCAAAAGAACAGAACATCGATTCAGGTAAGAGCACAAAAGCAACTAAACAGACAAATGCTCAACAAGCCAGCGAACAACAACCTTCAGAAGAAGCTGAACACCTTTTTAAGCGCGGCAAAAAGTTTATTCAACAAGATGACGTATCCCAAGGTTTAGATTTATTAAAAAAAGCTGCTTCTTTGGGACACGGTGGCGCAGCTTATATGGCTGCTGATTGCCTTTACAATGCCAAAGGTTGTCCGCGTAATGTCCAAGCGGCTATCACTTTATATAGGACAGCTGCCGATTTGGGCAATACTGCAGCCCAATTAGCCATAGGCAATATTTATCGCTTCGGCAATGGTATCAACAAAAATTTTGGTCAAGCTATAGTTTTTTTATCAAAAGCGGCCGGGCTGGGAGATCCTAGAGCTAAAAATGCTTTAGCTGAAATGATTGCTGCCGGTCAAGGTACAGATAAAGACTACCAAAAAGCCTTTAAACTTTTTAGCGAAGCTGCCGCTTCCGGAGACACCGACGCTATGGTAAATTTAGGCGACTTGTATGCTCTGGGCCACGGCGTAAACAAAGATCATCTTAAAGCTATTCAATGGTACAAAAAGGCAGCAGCCAAAAATAACGGCCGCGCCTGCTATAGGTTAGGTTATTGCTCAGAAGTCGGTTTGGGAGTAAAGCAAAATCGCTCTCAAGCCATAAAAGATTATGATAAGGCCGGTAAATTAGGCTTCCCTTTAGGTTGGACGCGTATAGGCAGACTTTATGATCTTGGCTTAGGCGTTAAGTCTGATTTTAAGCAAGCGCTAAAGTATTATGAAAAAGCAGCCAACTTTAAAGATGGAACTGCTTTGACAGTTCTGGGACTTTATTACGAACAAGGTCTTAAAGTAAAACAAAATCAAGCTAAAGCTTTGAAATATTATATAAAAGCAGCCGATTTGAAATATGGAGAAGGTGCCAACATGTTGGGCCGTCTTTACACTGAGGGCAAGTTTGTACCGCAAAATAACGAAACTGCCGCCAATCTTTTTTATCAAGCCGGAGAAGATGGCAGCTTAAATGGCTTATGCAATTCTGGCAATTGCTACTATTACGGTATTTCTCGCGGTCAAGATTACAGAACAGCTTGCGAAAATTATAAAGTTGCTGCCGATTTAAATAACCCTATAGGTTTATATAATTATGCTATTTGCCAAGGACGTGGTCTGGGTACGAAAAAAGACACAGAGGGAGCTATCGATAATTTTACAAAATCAGCCCAGTTAGGTTGCCTTCCGGCTATGTACAAGCTTAGTGAAATTTATGAAAAAGGCACCTTAACTGAAACAGATCATGATAAAGCCAAGTATTGGCAACAACAAGCCGAATCTCGTAACTATACATCAGAACAAAAAGCACAAATAGATAATATGTACTGTCGGCAAGATAAAAGCAACTCTCGTCTGCCTGTATTGAAAGCGTATTACTACACTCCTACAGACATAGTAGTTTATAAGTATTAACAGAAAAACAATGGCACGAAAATACCTATATTTAGGCCTTTGCCTTGTAGGCGCTTTGCTTATCGGGCTAGGCATTTGTCTTTATAATTATATGCCAAACTTTGATGCAATTATACTTGGGTGCTTGAGTTCACAACGTTCAACCTTTTTAACAAAAGTAGCCTTTATTTGTAGTTGGACTGGCAATTATTTGGTAGCACCCATAACTATAATTGCGGCTGCGTCATTAAGCCTTAAGAGAAAATGGCATTATTTCGCAGAAATAGTTTTACCCGTTATTTTGGCCACTTTAAGTTGTACTTTGCTAAAAGCCTTCATTATGCGTCCGCGTCCTATCTATTTAGGCTTTGATGCTATAGTCGATGAACCATATTTTAGTTTTCCTTCTGGCCACACCACTGGAGCCAGCGTACTTGCCTTAGCTTTTCTTATTGTCCTTTGGCAAACTTCCGTAAAAATTACTTACAAAATAACTTATACAATCTTGGGAGCTGTTTTTGCTCTATCAGTAGCTTGGAGTCGTTTATATAATGCTGCTCACTTCCCCAGCGATATTATCGGCAGTTTTGGTTTAGTATTTTTTTTCAGCTTTGCCACTTTATACCTAATTGAGAGTTTACGTGAAAAAAATGATAAAAAAAAGCCCTCCAAGATGAGCTAAAAAACTCGCCCGAAGGGACCGCTTTTGGAGCCTCGAACCGGACTCGAACCGGTGACCTTCCGCTTACAAGGCGGGAGCTCTACCAACTGAGCTATTGAGGCGCATATATTAACTTGACCGTGAAATAATACTTAATAAATAAGAATTTGTCAAGTTTAGACCTAGAACAAAGAGGCCGCTTCCAAATATATACCTTCGGAGGCGGCCTTTTGCATGTCTTTCCTTCATTACTGTCGCTACATATTAGCACCGACAGAAGCCGAACTAATGGTTCATAGGAGCCTTCAAAGTTCTTTCGATTTTGCGTTTAACTCTCTGTAAAGCATTATCAATAGACTTTACATGGCGGTTAAGTTCTTTAGCCATCTCTTGGTAAGATTTACCTTCAAGATAAGATTGCAGAACTTGAGACTCCAATTCGCTTAAGTTTTGCTTAATTTTTTCTCTTAAATCGCTGGAAAGCTCAGTGCTAATAAACACTTCTTCCGGATCGGATACCTTATTGGAAGAAAGAACATCCAACATAGTGCGATCGGAATCTTCATCGTAAATAGGTTTATTAAGCGATACGTAAGAGTTTAAAGGTATATGCTTCTGACGAGTAGCAGTTTTTATCGCGGTAATAATCTGCCTCGTAATGCATAACTCAGCGAATGCTCTGAAAGAAGATAATTTGTCAGCGCGGAAGTCGCGAATCGACTTATACAGGCCAATCATTCCCTCTTGAATAATATCTTCACGATCGGCACCTACCAAGAAGTAGGATTTTGCTTTTACGCGCACAAAATTTTTATACTTGGAGATGAGGTACTCGGTAGCAAACTCATCGCCGTCTTTGGCTAGCTTGACAACTTCCTCATCCTGGCGCTCATCTAAGCTGGCGCTATAGTTGCTGCCCGTACTTGGCACTGACATCAAGTTGGTATTTGGCATTCAAATAACCTCGTGTTCTTCCAATGTGAGCCTCTGCGGATTGTAGATTAAATGCATATTTATTTCTCTGAGAAGGAACTACTGAGGCAGAGCTAGTTATTCTACACTAGGCTATATCGACTTTTACCGCGAGTCTTTTTTTACACTACCACCAGAAAAACAGAGAAACAAAAAAAACTAGCTATCTGTAATATTCCCCGAGGGGTCTAAGCAGACAACTAATTCACTACACACATCCTCCACCGCAAAAAATGTAACTGAAAGAAGATGAAACTGAACTTCTCGCAACTGCTGCGCTGCAGAGTTCCTAGTCAAATATCCGTTAGGATACAGTATCTCTAGGCTATCCCCGTAGTTCCTACGGTTCTTTGGCACGCCAACCACTTGAAAAAATCGGCGTTCCAAGCTAAGTCACAAAACGCGTACTCCGAAAAATCAGCTAAAAACTAATTTTCTAAGAGCAGGAAACCCGAGCTTTGGCAAGGAAAGAAAGCGTGTGACCTTGTGATCTGAACTTTCCTTCCGTTAGCTTACCTGTGAAGGATACCACAAACAGACCCTTTTGGCAATTATTGAAAATTGCCTTTGCTGTTGTTTCTCCTACTTATTTCCCAGTCTTTGCCTGACGACTTCGTACATCATAATTCCGCCCGCGACGGACACATTCAACGATTCTATCTTGCCCAACATGGGAATTTTTACTAAATTCGTGCACAGCTCTTTCACACTAGGACGCAAACCTTTGCCCTCAGCTCCCATTACTACTACGGTAGGGCCGTTATAATCGACTTGAGTATAATCATAATCAGTATTAGAATCAGCACCTAAAATAGTATAATTTTCGGAACGAAGCTGGCGCAAAACAGATCCTAGTTTCGGCACGCGAGCTACCAACATGTGTTGATCAGCTCCAGCACTAGCTCTAGTTACTGCAGAAGTAAAGCTGCACGAATTAGAACTGGTAACAATTACCCCATCTACTCCACTAGCTTCGGCAGTACGCAACAAAGCCCCAAAATTTCCCGGATCTTGCACTTCATCAAGTACCAACAAGAACGGAGCGTAGTCACTCTGGCGGCACTTGTCCATAATTTCTTCCAAAGTGTTGAAGTTGCGAGCCGCTTTTATAGCAGCCACGCCCTGGTGATTGGCATGGTTGCACATAAAATCTAGACGATTGCGGTCACAATGAACAACGGCAATGCCTTCATCGCGAGCCATAGTAAACACTTCTTTAGGCACACCGACAGCCTGTTTCAATACATAAATGCGTTGCAAAGGCACGCCACTGCGCAAAGCTTCAACTACAGGACGACGTCCGTAAATAGTCTCTTGCTCAACTTTAGACTCTTGAGTAACTTTAGGTTCTTGCTCAGAAGTGGAAGGCTCGCCAATACTTTTGACACTACTATTGCGGAAGTGACCTTCCTGGTGAGCCTTAAACCCAGCTGAAGAGGCTCCCTTGGAGCCCCCCCTCCTCTCCTCGAAACGACGCTCATTTTGGCGATTGCGTCCGTATCCGGCAGAACGACCGTAAGGGCGACTATTTTTTATCTCTTGCTTGGATTGATTTTCCATCTTAACCCCTTGGGAGTATCCTCTAAAATAATACCGCGCTCTAAAAGCTGATCACGGATGCAGTCGGCCTTTTGGAAGTTGCGCTCTTTGCGAGCTTGCTGACGGGCTTCGATTAAAGCTTTTTCCTCGTCGGTAATCTCATCACTGACTGATTTTTGAGCTTCTTTGACAATATCTAAAGCCAAAACTCTGTCAAATTCATTTATCAAATCTAAAACAAGCTGAGCAGCTTCTTTGCCTATATCGCCACCTTCATCGATAGCTTTATTGACATCGCGGCGCAAAGCAAAAAGTACAGCTAAAGCCTCTGGAGTATTGAGATCGTTGTCCATAGACTCAATAAACTTACGGCGACTATCTTCCACAAGTTGCTTCAACTCGGCAGAGGCTTCTTTGTTACTTTCCTGCTCGGTAAGACGGCGAGCAAAAGCAATAAGATTATCTCTGGTATCTTGAGCAGTTTGCAAACCACTGAAAGTAAAGTCCAAACGTGTGCGATAATGGGTAGAAAGCAACAAATACCTTACAGACAAAGCGTTCCAGGCTTTGCCAGAAGCATTTTTAGAAGCATCAAGTAAATCGCGCAATTTATAGAAATTGCCCAGAGATTTACTCATTTTTTTGCCTTCAACTTGCAAGTGCTCAGAATGTAACCAATAATTGACAAAGGTTTCACCAGTGCAAGGCTCAGTTTGGGCAATTTCATTTTGATGGTGTGGGAAAATATTATCCACGCCACCGGTATGAAGATCGAAGTGGTTGCCTAAGTATTCGGTACTCATAGCTGAGCACTCGATATGCCAGCCAGGACGGCCTTTACCTAAGTCTGGATATTGGTCCCAATAAACATCGCCATCATTTTCATCCCAAGCTTTCCATAAAGCGAAATCAGCTGCCGTGCCTTTTTCGTATTCATCCTGAGAAACGCGAGCGCCACTTTGTAATTCATCAACTTTAATGTGGGCTAATTTGCCATAATCGGCAAATTTGGAAATATCGTAATAAATGGAACCGTCATCAGAACGATAAGCGTAACCTTTTTTGATAAGCTCGCGAATCATAGCTACCATGCGATCCACATGCTGAGTTGCTCTGGGGTAGTAAGTAGCCGGTTCGATATTTAAGCTCTTTAAATCGGTGAAAAAAGCTTCAATGAAAGGATCGGTAATAGAGCTGAGCGGAACTTGTTGAGCTCTGGCTTTGCGAATAGTTTTGTCTTCAACGTCGGTAATGTTCATGACGTGAGTTACTTCATAACCGCGATATTCTAAGTAGCGGCGCAAAATATCCTCGAAGACATAAGTGCGGAAATTGCCGATATGAGCAAAATCGTGAACAGTAGGGCCGCAAGTATAAAGACCAACTTTACACGGCTTACCAATCTCAGTTTCTGCAATGGGATGGAACTCTTCCAGAGAGCGGCTCATGGTATTAAAAAAACGAATAGCCATATCGTAAAGAACCTTACCTTCTCCTCTATTTTTCTGCTTTGTAGAGATAGCCACCAAGCTATCGTCAGCAGTCCGAATATTTTTATTGATTTCGATTAGTGAGTTTACACTGTTTTTAAGTTTAACTCAAGAAGTGTGAAAAGAGCTGTCCAGCATAGAAAAAAAATGCCCTCGATCCGGATGTAAATACCGAAAATCGAAGGCACTTTCTAAAAGGCAAACTAACTCATAAATAGAGCATTAAGCCATCAAAAATCCCTCGTCAGAAGGAGCGGCATCTTTAGCTTCAACAGAAGACGCAGCTTCATTTTTGGGAGCATTTTTAGCTAAAGCTTCAATATCATGAGATGTATCCCAAGTTAGAGCCAGCTCTAAAGCTTTTTTGGCATTGATTAAACCAGCACCTTGAACATATTTAGGCTCATC
Organism: Candidatus Bruticola papionis; assembly: GCA_002407045.1. GTDB lineage: Bacteria > Vulcanimicrobiota > Xenobia > Xenobiales > Xenobiaceae > Bruticola > Bruticola papionis. The sequence goes on from DHKB01000005.1 coordinate 7,712, forward strand.
TAAGTAGTTGTCACAACTCTTAACCAAAATTTCTTTTACGTCTTTGTGGGTAAGGTTGGGATTGGCTTGCTTGAGGCAAGCGGCCACCCCAGCAACCATAGGAGTAGCCATAGAAGTACCGGAAATAGCTACATAATCTTTACCAATATGGGGCAAACTTTCATTGTCGATACCAGCTTCAGGAGCTAAAGGTCCGTAAATGTCTACGCCAGGGGCGACTAAGTCTGGCTTATTGATGCCATCAATATTCGTCGGGCCACGGCTGGAGAAATCGGCTACCTTATCATCAGAGCGATCTAAAGTGCCATTATCATCTAAAGCACCTACGGTAATAATATCGGGGTGAATACCTGGTGTGGAGATATTACGCTCAGAAGGACCATCGTTGCCCGCAGCTACACAAACTACTAAGCCAGCTTCCATGGCTTTTTCAGCAGCCTGAGCCCAAGGATCGTCTTTATAAGAGCGCATGGCAAAGTCGCCTAAAGACATATTGATAACTCCAATGCCTAAACGATCTTTGTTTTCAATAACCCATTGAATGCCCTTAATAGCCTCGGAGACATTACTTATACGAACACCTACCACATTGGCGTCAGGCGCTACACCTTTATGTACTCCAGCTGACTTAGCACCACTACCAGCCGCGATACCAGCCACATGAGTGCCATGTCCGTAAGTATCGGTAGGCTTAAGAGTGCCTTCTTGCATATCTACCCAACCAGTAATCTTGCCTTCCAAGTCGGGGTGAGGATAAATGCCTGAATCGATAATGGCAATAGTTTGCCCTTTACCGGTGTAGCCCATATCCCATACTTCGTCGATACCTATAAGAGCGTCAGCAATATCGGCAGGTACTTTGCTCTGGCCATTTGCAGCAGCTCCGGGCTCGGCACTCTTCATAATAGTGGGATTATCAAAAGCAAGTGGACGGTCGATAGCTATTTGAGTACCAACAGGTAAATTCTTTAGCATATTATCGACATTTTCCGGCTTTACATCGACGGAGCAGCCGTTAATCAAAGGCAAATTGTTGGAAATGGTACTGCCGGATTTTTCCTGAGCCTTGAGAAAAGCCGTAGTATCGGACGCTTTAGCATCTTTACTGAAACTAAGGATAAAGCGTACATTACCATCATCGCCAACAGTTAAATCTGAACTTTGAAAAGCATCGACAGGAGTGCTGGCAGCACCGCTGTCACTTTTAACTTCTGTTCCGCCCTTAGGGGCAGAATTGCTTACCGAATCGGTATAGGCTCTGTTGACATTGATTGAAGAACCACCAATACAATCTGCTCTCACGACTCAAAAACCTCCTTCCAAGAGCCACTAAAGACCCTTGCCCCCCCGACCAACCGGGAATCGGCCTCCTAAAAAAACCGACTCCAATTCTCTATAATGGAGCATATCACTTAGGCAGATAACAGTGCAACAGCCAACTGTTGCCAAATTTTTGCTAATCGTCACTAAACAAAAAAAATATTTACTTATAAATTGGCAACAAAAAAAGACTAAGTCTTTTTAATAAAAAGCTTTAGTCTTTTAAAAATTTGGCCAGTACGATAAAAATGCTAATCGACTATACATAAAGCATCCTCAACATCTCCCTTGCCGTAGCGGATAACGGTAGGAGCAGAGCCGCTAAGGTCGATAACCGAAGATTGAGACAATTCTACAGGTCCACAATCTATAAGCATATCAGCGTCGCGATAATAAGTTTTTATCAATTCAGGCTCATTTGACTCTTCGTCGGTTTCATAATCGGCAGAAGTATTCATTAAGGGATTGCCCAATTCGCGAATAATACCCAAGCAAATTTCGTTATTAGGTACGCGAATACCGACTTTACGCTGTTTATTGACAACTACACGAGGCACAAGTTTGGTAGCGGGCAAAATAAAAGTATAAGGGCCAGGTAAAAGGCGCTTCAACAGAGTGTAAGCTTGTTCATTTATGTGAGCATACTTGGCAATCTGTTCTAGGTCGGAACAAAGCAAAGAGAGAGGCTTGCGCTTATTGAGCTTTTTAATATTGTAAACTCGATTTATAGCCTGAGGATTGAGCGCATCACAACCCATGCCATAAAGTGTATCGGTAGGATAGATAACTACACCACCGGAGCGAAGCTTCTGAGCCGCTTGTTCAATAATAGTCTCGGGGTCCTGCTCGTATTGTACAACGATCACTGCCGGAACCTCCTAATGTGTGAGTTTAACAATTTCTCGTACCTAAAAGCGGAGCACTTAAAAGATCGGAGAAAGAACGTTCTTTAACGAATCCGGCCCTGCTTCAAGAAAAAATGCACCACTCCTTTTAGGCGCCTATTTGAGAAAAAAATAAATACCGCCGATTTCACAACCAAAATCGACGGTATTACTCTAAGCTGTAGCTAAGACAATATAACTAGGCTTTTTTGATCTTGGGCACCAAGAGCTCTTGACCGCCCATGTAAGGACGAAGAACTTCAGGAATAACCACCGAGCCGTCAGCTTGCTGGAAGTTTTCCAAAATAGCTACCATAGTGCGGCCGACAGCCAAACCGGAACCGTTCAAAGTGTGCACATATTCTGTAGGAGCAGAAGGCTCACGGCGGAAACGCATATTGGCACGTCTAGCTTGATAGTCCCAGCAATTAGAGCAAGAAGAGATCTCAATGAAGCGCTTCTGAGCCGGAGACCAGAACTCCAAATCGTAAGTTTTGGAAGAAGAAAGGCCCATATCACCAGCACAAAGCAAGACGACACGATAAGGGATGCCCAAGCCTTTAAGTACATCTTCAGCATTGTCAACCATCTTTTCCAACTCATCATTGGAAGTGTCAGGATTGACAATTTTGACCATTTCTACCTTGTTGAACTGGTGGACACGCACCAAACCGCGAGAATCACGACCAGCAGCTCCGGCTTCAGAACGGAAGCAAGCAGTACAAGCAGTATAGTAAATGGGCAAATCCTTGCCGTCGAGCACTTCTTCACGGTGGATATTGGTTAAGGGCACTTCAGCGGTAGGAATTAAATATAAATCGTTAGGAGTGCAATGGAAAAGGTCATCCTTGAACTTGGGAAGCTGGCCAGTAGCGTATAAAGTATCGCCACTTACCAAGACAGGAGGAAGCATCTCTTTGTAACCATGTTTCTGGGTATGCAAATCGAGCATATAAGTATAGATAGCGCGCTCTAAGCGAGCACCATCTCCACAGAGCAACCAAAAACGAGATCCGGAAAGCTTAATGGCTCTCTTGCTGTCCAAAATGCCCAATTCTTCACCGAGATCCCAGTGAGGCTTTACTTCAAAATCATACTCTTTGAAGTTGCCTACACGGCGCACTTCTTTGTTGTAATCGGAATCGGGACCATCGGGGATGTCATCTTGAGGCAAGTTGGGCAAAACTTCTACCAAATGGACTTGCTCTTCCTCAACAGCAACTTTCTCTGCGTCAATAGCGGCGATCTGGGCGCCAACTTCACGCATACGAGCGGAATCAGCGGTAATATCTTCACCAGCTTTTTTGCGTTTACCTAAGTCGGCAGAAACGCTATTACGCTCTTTTTTGAGTTCGTCAGCTTTGGTAATAAGATCGCGACGTTTAACATCGAGAGCCAAAATTGCATCAATAGTCTCGGGCTTAACTCCGCGTCGTCCTAAAGCTTTCTTCACACGATCGGTATCGCGGCGGATAAGTTTTACATCTAACATACTGTTCTAGAAACCTCCAATTGTTTCTAAAATTGCATTACAATCCCAAAAATGCAGTATAGACTTTCCCTCTTTTTCTAAAGCGGCAAAAGTCTACACTTAATTTAACAGCTTGGCAAGTTCTTACTAATAAGGTAAGCTCATAATCTTCTTGAAGTCTTCGGGACGGCTGCTTTGACGCACAGCTTCTTCCATTGTGACAATATTTTTACGCACTAAGAAACGCAAAGCCATTTCCTGAGTTTGCATACCATGATCGCGAGCCGAAGCAGACATATAAGGGCCAATTTGAGCGATTTTATTTTCACGCAACAACTCTTTCAACTTGCCAGTGGAGAAAAGCAACTCAAAAGCAGGTACCAAGCCTTCACCAGAAGCTTTGCGCAATAAAACCTGGTTGATAACAGCTTTCAAGCCCAAAGCTAAGTTATTACGGCAAGATTGATATAAGTGAGGCGGATAAGAATCGATAATTTTTTCCAACATTACCTGAACGCTAGCAGCTGTGGAAGAAGCAATTACCAAAGTACCAGCGGAAGCTAAACTTAATACTTGTTGGATAGATTCTTGACCTTCCAAATTGGAAACGACCACAACGTCGGCGCCTTGGCGAGGAAGAGAGGCGAAAGCTTCTTTGTAACTGGCCACATCAGTACCAATTTCACGCTGGCAAATAACGCCTTTCTGGTTGCGATGTAAGAAATCCAAAGGATCTTCCAAAGAGACAATCTGACAGCAGCGAGTTTCCAAAATATAATTTACTAAAGCAGCTACAGTGTTGCTCTTACCTGATTGTTTGGGTCCGCAAACTAAAACTAAGCCAGAACTTGATTCGGAAACCTGTTTTTTAATTATGTCAGGAATGCCCAAATTTTCCAAAGTGGGAGCTGAAGGAGGATTGGTAGAGATTACGCAAGCTACTGAGCCACGCTGACGATAAACGTTGACACGGAATCTAGACAAGCCGGGAACAGAGAAAGCGAAATTGCATTCCATGCGATCTTCAAATTCATCCAACAAGTCGTCATTCATAACAGCATGGCTGAAAGCTTCTGTGTCGGCTGGACTTAAAATCGGCCCATCCATACTTACCAATTGGTTATTGATGCGCATTAGGATGGGGCTGCCGGGAACTAAGTGTAGATGAGACGCCTTGCGTTCAACCATACTGGTAAATAATTCTTCAACGTTCATTTATAAACTATACCTTTCCTTAATTCTCAGCTAATCCTCAGAAAGAGTTTCCTGGCGTAACTCCTCCGGATCTGCTTCTTTGGAGAACAATGTCAGCAACTAATTACGATTCAGACGCAGGAGCTGGAGTACTTGTTGCATTCGGATTTGTAATTAAACGATTGAACTCTTCAGGACTATGAGCTTTAGAGAGACCTTCTTCATAAGTGATCAATCCTTGCTGATAGAGGTTGCGCAGCGACATATCAAAGCTCATCATGCCGAATTGTCTTCCAGTTTGTATCGTACTGGGGATTTGGTGAGTCTTACCTTCACGAATCAAGTTGCGCACGGCAGGAATCATAGGCATAAGTTCCATAGCCATAACGCGGCCGCCACCTTTGGCTTTAGGCAACAAACTCTGACACATCACGCCTTCCAAGCACACTGAAAGTTGCATGCGCACTTGTTGCTGTTGGTGAGGAGGAAAAATGTCAATGACACGGTCTACGGTCGAAGCGGCAGAATTGGTGTGCAAAGTAGCCAACACCAAGTGACCAGTTTCAGCAGCGGAAATAGCGATTTGGGTAGTTTCCAAGTCACGCATCTCACCGATAAGAATTACGTCAGGGTCTTGACGCAGAACGTGTTTCAGAGCCATAGCGAAACTATGCGTATCGGCGCCAACCTCACGTTGACAAACGACTGAGTTTTTATCTTTATGCAAAAATTCGATAGGATCCTCACAAGTAACGATATGGCAGCGACGCGATTCGTTTATGTGATCAATCATAGCGGCCAAGGTGGTAGATTTACCTGAGCCTGTAGGGCCTGTAACCAATACCAAACCACGAGGACGCATGGCCAAATCGGCTACGGTTTGCGGCATTTTCAACTCTTCCAAAGTGAGAGGACGTGAAGGGATTACACGCAAGGCAGCGCCCCAAGTTCCACGTTGCAAGTAAATATTGACACGGAATCGAGATAAACCGGGAATGCTGTAAGCTAAATCCAGCTCTTTATCGGCAATGAACTTTGCCTTTTGTTCATCAGTAAGAATACTTTCGCAAAGCCTACGCACGGTAGGAGCATCAAGTATTTCATAAGTAGCGGGAGTTAGTTCTCCGTCAACACGGATCATGGGGGCGCTGCCAACTTTTATGTGTAAGTCGGAGGCTCCGCGCTCCACCATAGTAGCTAGCAAATCGTCTAATGCAAGTTCATGCGAGTCAAGAAGACTGTCCATCTATTCACCTTTACAGCAAGACTGAAAGCAGCGAACTAATTCCAGTCTCAAATTACGAACAAAAAACCGTTCTTCTATTCGAGAATTTCAGCCTTTTGCCTGCCTGTAATCATTAAATGGGCACATAGTTGAAGCAGGGCCACTTATAAAGGGCACGAAGGAGGCAGCGTGTCCGAATTAACTGATTTGCAAGAGTTTTTAAAAAGTGATCTGCCGGTTTTAGAGCTTAACAATGCCGGCTTTCCCACCTCAGCTTCCCAAAACCGTCAAGAGCGTTGGCTCAGTCTGGCTGCGGCCAACTTGCGCGGCTTCGGCAAGCAACCATGTGTAGTCAGACGTTGTACTAAATACAATGATGTACAAACCGAAATCAGACGCTGGAGTGAAGAAAACTTTTTACTTATAAACAATAAAGACGAATCTTCTGGTGCTCTTTTCATGGGAGAAGATGCCTGTCTTTATCAGAGCGTGTTAGACGGACAACGCATCTTGCGTCACGATCCTGGCGATGAAATAGTTGAAGATATCTATGTATATAATAAAATCGACAACCCATTGGGAATGCAACTCGAATCGGTTCGCTGTGGAGTAATTGACGTACTATACGAAATAGGCTATCTCAATTGGCCTTGCCTCAATACGGCTGAACGTTTAGCTTTGGTAGCTCACAAAAGTGGTAGTGCCGAAGCTAAGCAAGCTTTAGATTCACTTTATGACGGCGACCAGACTTCCACTTTGGAAATGTTTCTAGGCCATACCTCTAATGAAAAAATTAGGCAAGAAATTTGGGAAGCCGGTAAACGGGGCAAATTCCGCCTTAACACTAAAGCTATGTTGTGGCTTTTGAAGCGCTCTGACTGGAACACAAATAGTTGCGTTACTTTTATGGCTTTAGGTATTGCAGCCGAACATCCTCAAGAAATTTCCAAGCTTATGCTTCATCCTAACAATTTAGTGCGCCTCCATTTAGCCGATCTTATAGATAATACAGAAGTATTGTTAGAATGGTTGGGCTGGGAAAACAATCCAGCTATACGTCGCCGTATTTTATTGAGTTTGCAAAGAGCAACTTCTCCGGCGGCCCTAGTTGCCAAAATTAAAAAGATTGCCAACGCCAGCTCAGTTGCAACAAAATCAGAGCAAGGCCAATCTAATTTAGAAGTTATTGGTTGGGTATTAGCCAATTGGCGTCAAGGTTTTATAGACGAGAGCCTTAAACCAGCCTTGCAAGAAGCTGCCAATTTACCTATAGGTGAAAATAACCAGAAAAAAATAAAGGACTTAATAAAGCAATACGCTTTTATTAAATCCTAAGATATTGACTAAGTGAGCTGATTGTTTCTAGTCTAAAGCTCGATCGACAACCTTTTCTCCCAGCACCTGAGAAACAAGCTTAGGAGAATGAGAAGCTAAGACTAAACTTCCGTAAGCATCTTCCAACTTAGGCATCAGGCAGCGCACTTTAGAAGCGTGTTCCAGCAAAGCTTCACGATCGGCATCATAATCGATAAGTTCTTTAGCGCCATTAATAACTTCTTCTTGCAACTTACTAACTTGCTCTTCTAAAGACGCAAAAACTTTTTCCAATTCTTGCAAAGAAGCAGCAAATTGCTCAGCGCTCTCGCCATTTTGCAAAGCAGCCGATCCTAAAGCGCAAATAATATCTTGGCTATTATAAAGATCATCTCCAACAGCTAGAGCTTGAACACGAGCCGTAATATCATTAAAAGCTTCTATGCCACTCAAAACAAGTTGCATGCCAACTCTTAGGCCAAGCTCTTCTTCACTATTGACAAAAGCCTCAAATTGCATAAGTCCCAAGTGAATTACATAATAAGTGTCGTCGATACTAGAAGCTAAAGAAGTTAAATAACTCTTTTCAGCTTCATTTTCTGGTATAGCCTTTAGCTCATTTTTAACTTGAGCGTAAGCATCTTCTATTGTTTTGAATATATCATATACGCTTTGTAAAAAAGCTTCCGGTTCAATTTCATGCTTGCTCACTTGAGCAACTAGCTTGAGTAAACCACTATATTTTGACGTATCAGCTGCACTGGCAGCGGGAGAGGTCAATTCTTTTTCCGACTGTTGGCCGGAAGCTAAAGAATCCATGGAAACTCCTCCAATAGTGTCAGTTAATTGCCCACCAAGTTCTATAGACAATGTCTTGGCGGCCGCTCATAATCGTGTCCCCCAAAATATGCCTCTCTTTCTTCTGCTTCAGTAGGGGCTGCCCCTTGTGCAACTATTTTCAAAAAGATCGGCCTTTGTCCGAGGTGCTATGCACTTGAACAAAAAAAAGGAAGAGAGCCGCCAAACAACGCTTCAGCAGCTCTCTTACTAACTCTCAACATAACGGAGAGCGCTATCTTTTGTTAGTTAAAAAGATCGTAACCGAACTTGGCTATTTCAGCAGCAGCACTTACGCCTAAAGCTACAACAGCTACAGGAGCGCCCACACCAGTCATAGCCGCAACTCCAGCTACGGTGGAAGCCACACCAGACACGGTGCTCAACGAGCCCTTAACAATCTTATCAGTAGCCTTTTTGTCATTGCTCTTATCAGCATCAGTGGCAGCTTGCACACCTTCAACAACGCTCTTAACACCACTAGCAGTACCGAGAGCACCACTAGCTATACCCAAAACTGGTGCAGCCTTGGCAACAGTACTAGCTACACCGCTAAGCTTACTAGCAGCCTTAGTGGCTGTAGAAACGGCCTTACCAGCTTCGGAAGCAACAGCCACTTTGCTGGCAGCTTTGCTGGTAACGCCCTTGAATGCGTTCAGAGCAGTACCAGCGAAATCACTGCTAGTCTTAGCATAGTCAACACCGTCAACCTTTTCGCCCTTAGCCAAGCTGACTGTCTCACTCGTAAAGCCAATTACATCGGCAGCGCTACCGAGCACGCCCATTGGCTTGCTGCCAAAATCGCTGAACTTATCCAAGCCTTTGATGACTTTGTTTTCCTTGGCAGCATCACTGGAAGCATCGACAATACCACCAGCGAACTTCTGGGTCTTGCCTATGACTTTGTCACGAACGGTCTCAGCTGTATTGTAAGCGTCACCAACGACCTCACCGGCGCTCTTATCGTCTTTTTTGTCTTCAGCTTTCTTGCCTTCAGCAGCTTTAGTGCCGTTATTGAGGGCATTATTTAAGCTTACAAAGTCTTGAGTACTGCCAATTTTGGCATTTGCTTTATTAAATAAGTCTTCAGATAAGCTCTTGGAGACCTTTTCATCGCCGTTGAAAACACCCTTGGAAGCAGAGTCGCTCTTAAGTAAGGTGTTTACTTGATCAGAACTAGCTCCATTGCGAACGGCATTCTCAACCTTACATTGCAAATTTGCATCATTCTTAGCTTTAGTAGCTTCGCTCTTTTGATTTTGCTGAGCTTGCTTCTTCTCTTGAGCTTTCTTTTGCTCTTCAGCCTTCTTTTTGGCTTCGGCGCGTTTGCGTTCTTCAGCCTTTCTTCTTTCTTCAGCTTTTCTAGCCTCTTCGGCACGACGCTGTTCTTCAGCACGACGCTGAGCTTCTATTTGCTGAGCATATGAAGATGCTGAACTTCCTACTCCACTTACTGCCATAATAATCACCCGTCCCATCTGGTCGTAATTGCTTTATACATACCGCAATCAAGTTTATTTGTCTAGATTTTTTGAGCCTGATTAGCTGAGTTAACATTTATTTTACAATAATTAGATACAATCCTCCGGTTTAGGTTCGTCGGAGTGAACAGCCATTATGGCTTTAACCCAATACTCATTAGCTTTGGAAGCATCTTCCCGCGTGTCTAATAAAACTTCATAGTTTTGACCGTCAAATTTCTTGGCCTGATTCAAAGCTTCATGAAAAGACTGGCAACCTTCATGCAAGCATTCATTTAGCAAATCGTCGGCTCCACATACAGCGTCAAAATAAGTGTCAGCGTCTATTTCTCCCTTAATATAAGCATTTATAGAAGGTGCCAACAAATCTTTACTCTCGATAACATCGGGATCTTGCTGATTTTTGGCATAAGCTAAAAGCCAGCGCAGCCCTTGATAAGCTTGCTTTATAAGCATGAGACCAACTCTTATGGGCTGTAAATTATCAGGAGAATACATTTCTAATTGCATAACAGCCAATTTGAAGATGTAGTAAGAGTCGTCACGACGCATTTTTAGTGCTTTTATAGCTTTAGGATCGTCTACGTCTCCTATAAAAGCGTCAACTTGAGCATACAATTCTTCGAAATCTTCTACAACCGGAGTAAGCATAAACTTGAACTTTTCATTGTCAGCAGATGTAGAAACGGCCTTATTCAAGCAAGCATTCAAAGAACGCAAGCAATCCTGAGCGTCAAGGTAAGCAAAGTCGCCTCCACCGCTGCGGCGAGCTGCCGCCGGAAGTTCCAAGTTGCTTTGACTGCTAGCAAACCCTTGCACAGCTAAAGGACGTTCCGCACCACATTCTTGGCAAACAGATTCATTGATATCGTTGCGGGAACCGCAGACAAAGCAAATCCAATCGGTGCTCATAGCAATAGTCTCCTTTTACTCTCAGCCCGCTACCAACTAAAACGAGCTGTCCAAATTGTCCAAAAAATTAGTCTAAGCTAAACTGATCCCTGCTAGCTAAGCAATCTAGTCCTTTTGTCCAACCCACGGCACACAAAGTTTAAATAAGAAAGGCCAAACTATGGAAGAAACAACAGCCAAAAGTATTACCGCAGCATTGAAACTCTCAGTAATTACCCCCATTTTTAATCCCAGATTGCCAAAAACTACTAGTAAAGTAAGAGGAGCAGCTAAAATTAAGGAAGCGGTCAAAGCCTCTTTGAAGCGACAGCTCCAAGTCGGACTAGAAGCATCCCAAAGGGCCAAACAGGCAATTAAACGCACTGCAAGCATAGAAATAAAAAGCAAGAAGAGCAATTTCCAATCTGATTTTAAAGCCATATCCAGCTTAAACTCTAAGCCTACTCTAATAAAAAATACTGGCACGAAAAAGCCATTGGCTAAACTTAAAAATTTCATTTCCAGTGGCCCTTTAGCTCTAAATACGTAACTGAAAAGAGCTCCAGCCATAAAAGCGCCCAAAATAGCATCGACTCCCAAATGGATAGCTGCAGCAACCATGATAAACATAAGGGCCATACCAGCACGCACACCAATTTCGGAAGGATCGTGAGCGGCCACTACTCTACCGAAATATTCAGGATGCCACCAAACAGCCGAGCGTAAAATAGCCAAAAGTACATAGGCCAAAGCAAAAATAAGCAACATTTTGACAGCACTTAAAGCGAACACAGCATTAAAGCCGCCAGACGTATTCCAAGCAGCGATAAAAGTGGCTGCTACAATGCACACAAACTCTCCTATGGTGCCGACTATGAGAACTTGTTGGCCAAAGGGCTTTTTGCCTAAGCCAGTTTCTTGCAAAAGCATAATCGGCAAGCCTATAGAAATGGCTGCCAAAATCATGACTACAAAAGGCTGCAACTGGAAAAGCAAAGCACAAAGATAAGAGGCAGCAAAAATTATGGCGACAATTCCCCCCATAGAAGCCAGTTTTTTAGGACCAGAATTTTCAATAGAGTGAAAATTTAATTCTAGGCCAGCACTAAATAGCAATAAAAAGAAGCCCAATTCGCCAATCAAAGAACAAAAATGGTCTAATTCGACTAATTTAAAAACGTAAGGGCCGACCAAAATACCGTAAAGTATTTCTCCTATAGAAGCAGGCAAACGCAAAGGACGGCACAATAGCGGCACAAAGAAAGCGCCTATCGCCAAAATCAACAAATTGTTGGCGGTTTGCAAGGAAAATTCTTCCATATTATTGTGTTCCTCCCCCATTTCCATTGACCGATTTGGCATAGTCTGTTCTGCCTCCGTGAGGCAAGACCATTACCGAACAATCGGCACGCATAATAATTTGTCGCGATACATCAGGAGAAATTAAAGAAAAGCGATGATTTTGGCGATGAGCAATAACTAATAAGTCTGAAGCTTGCAAAAATTCCACAACTTTGTGCACAGGATTGCCGTCTAAGCATACGCTTTCAGCTGTCACAGAATATAAAGAAGCTATTTTAACCGCTTTTTGTAAGCTATTTTGTAATTCTTTATTTTGTTCTTCTCCGGCGACCATTTCTTCCGGTTTTACAGCTAAGCAAATAAAAGGCAATCCCAAAGAACGTACCAAGCCCAAAGCCAGTTCCAAGCTGCGCGGATGTTCTGGAGTTACGACATGGACGATTCGCTTATAAGGAAAAGAACCTCGAGCAACTAGGCAAGGACGGTTGGCTTTATTGAGTAATTCCATCAATTTGCAATTTAAAAGTCCCATTGTTTGCCAAATATTAAAAGAAGCGCTGGGCACTACCAAGCAACCGCAATCATTTTCTTCTAAAATTTTATGCAAATCGGACTGTTTCTTGCCAGGAACTTGCCAAGCTAAAGGTTCAATATCGGCTTTATCATCGTCTTTTACGCTTTTGGCCAGCCAAACCGCTTCGGTTTCTACTTCTATAGGTGGTTTTTCCCCATAGCCCAAAGTCATAAATTGCGAACCGTAAGGCATAGGGAAATTGGAAAAACCGCTGCGGAAATAAGCCGCTACCCGCGGCAAGACTACAGGATCACCAATTAAAACCACTCTATCCTCAGCTTCAAATACCGTATTGCCGTGCGGAACGACTAATTTGCCACCTCGATAGATGGCCCCCACTAAATAAGCCTGAGGGTGAAGTTGCATAAGGGAGCGGCCAATTACCGCCGAGTGAGGCAAAATTTTTACTTCAGAAATTTCTCCTATCCCTAAGCCGATATTTTCAGCGATCTTGCGAGAAGAATCGATTTGAGCCAGCATAACCGAAGCCATTACCGAGCTGCGACAACTGACTTCCGCTCCCGTCTTTTTTATGATAGGAGCTTTTTCTTCACTGATAACTTGAGCATAAAGAAAAGGAATGGCAAATTCTTTTTGCATTAAGTTGCAGAAAATTTCTGTGGCTTCGTCGTCTCCTAAAACAGCTACCGCCATTTTTACTTCGTTAGCCTTGGCTCGGCGCAAAACTAAAAGACTGGAGACATCGCCACACAAAACTTCAACATCGATATTTTCGCCTAAACTTTGACGGTATTGTTCTGTAACTTCAGCATCTTTATCAATAGCAATAACGCGCCAAGAAGAACACAATCTTCTGACAATTTCTCTACCTGCTTGTCCAAGTCCAGCAACTAAAGCTTTGTTTTTTTCCGTTTGCTTAGCTAAAGGCAACTTCATGCCTATAGATACAGCCTGATTGGAGATCTTCAGTGTGCTTTCACTCATCTTTCGGTCCCTCTTGTTATTGGCTTAATTTTTCAGCGGCAATCCGCTCAGTTACGATAGTTCTTATTTTATCAGCTATTTCTTGCGAAAAAAAAGAGCTTGCCAAATTGTTTATACAATAAGGCAAGCTCTTTTTCTAGTTCTACCGCTCAGTGAACTGTTCGGCGACTATTAGAAAACCGGCTTATTAAGCGTTGCGACGCTGGAAGTCGGCCATGAATTCTACTAAGCGCTCTACACCTTCGTAGGGGAAAGCGTTGTAAATGGAGGCACGAATGCCGCCAACGGATCTGTGACCTTTAAGGCCAATCATACCGGCAGCTTCAGCTTCCTGGGCGAACTTCTTGTCCAAGTCCTCACTGGGCAAACGCCAAGTCACGTTCATCAAAGAACGGTCGGCTTTAGCAGCGTGAGGAGCATAGAAACCGTTACTCTCGTCGAGAGCTTTGTAAAGAAGAGCAGCTTTCTTCTTGTTGAGCTCGTACATCTTGTCGAGGCCGCCGATTTCTTCTTCTAACCACTTCAAGACCAAACCGACCATGTAAATGGCGAATACAGGGCAAGTGTTGTAAAGGGAATGGTTCTCAACATGGGTCTTATAGTTCATCATGATGGGACGCTTCTCGTCGGGAATAAGTCTCTTATAGAAGTCATCAGACATGATAGATAAGGTCACGCCAGCCGGACCTACGTTCTTCTGAGCGCCAGCGTAAATTAAGCCGTATTTGGTTACGTCCATAGGACGGCTCAAGAAGTCGGAAGAAGAGTCACATACCATAGGTACGCCGTAGGAAGCGGGCTCACGGTGGAACTCGATACCGTGGATAGTTTCGTTGGAAGTTACGTGGAAGTAGGAAGCTTCGGGACGAACCTTGTAGTCACCATCTTGAGGCAAGGTGCTGTAGTTGCTATCTTTGCCGGACCAAACAACGTTGACATTACCGACGCGTCTGGCTTCAACAGCAGCCTTCTTAGACCAAGTACCCTGCTCGAGGTAGTCGGCACCATTCTCACCTAAGAAGTTGACGGGAACCATACTGAACTGAGTGGTAGCGCCACCCTGCAAGAACATTACATAATAATTGTCAGGGATATTCAAAAGACGACGAAGTCTGGCTTCGGCGGTTTTGATGATACCGTCGATAACTTTACCGCGATGAGAAAGTTCCATAACGGAAGCGCCAGCGCCGGGATAGCATACTAAATCGCGCTGAGCCTCTTTCAAAGCGGATAAAGGCAAAACAGCCGGACCAGCCGAGAAATTGAATACGCGCTTCTCACATTCACAAGTCATTACTACATGACCCTCCATATAGGTTATTCTTATATTCCTTAAGCCAAAAGAACCTAAGGGACTACGACAATTTGGACAAAAAAACTCAAAAATGCGTTTTGTTATGTAACGCAGGCTTTGCAGCTTCGCTTGCCGATCTAAAAAAGCCTGCCTAATTAAAAGCTTAAATTATAGACAAAAAAGAAAGATTACTCAGCAGGTAGGGGATCGGCATCTTTAAGCTTAAGAGCTTCTTCCAAAATGAACTTGGCTATCGGAGCTGCCACAACTCCTCCGCCGCCACGATTTTCCACAATGACAGAAACAGCGTAGCGCGGTCTACCAGCTGGAGCGTAGCCAATAAACCAGGCGTGGGTAGCGCCATGGGGATTTTCCGCCGATCCTGTTTTGCCTGCTACAGGTACATTAGGAATTTGGGCAGCCATGCCAGTACCTTCTCTAACTACATTGCGCATAGATAAAGCCACCAAAGAAGCGGTATCGGCGGAAATAATACGTTCTTGTTTGCCTTCTGGGCAAGTCCATACAGTGCGAAGTCCTTTAAATGTAGAACGAATCCGACCACGCAACAATCTGGGCTCAATATCTACTCCACCTCTAGCAATAACGGCAGCAACTCTAGCCATATGCAAAGGAGAAACTAAAATATCGGCTTGACCTATAGCCGCTTCAGCTGGCGCGGAAACGGTATTGCTTTCCGGTAATCTGGCCGGAACAGCTCCGGGCACGAAAGTCATTTTCTGATCGAGTTTGAACTTTTTCATCCAAGCGCGAATTTTAGACATTCCCATGAGCATTCCCAATCTTCCGAAAGCAGCGTTGCAAGAATAAGTCAGGGCTTCATTTAAAGTAACATTGCCATGATCACCCAAACAACTGACAAAATAATTTCCGGCCCAAAAGCCTCTATCACAGCGAAAAGTATCATTCCACCTGGTTATGCCATCCTCTAAGCAAGCGGCCATAATTAAAGGCTTAAAAACTGATCCTGGAGGATAATATCCTTGTTTGGCTCTATCCAAAAGACAGGCTGCTTCATTGTCACTATTCATTCTTGCCCAGTAGCCGTCAAGGCCAAATTTGTTAGGATCGTAAGATGGCAGTGAAACCATAGCTAGAATATCGCCATTTTTGACATCTATAACGACTGCAGCCCCCCTATAGCCAACCATATAATTATAAATTTCGGTTTGCAACGAAGCGTCCAGAGTAGTGACCATATCGTCGCCATTTCTATCAGGTTTATTGAATAAACGAAAAGCTTCCAAAGGAGTGCGCGGAACGCTAAAGCCCCGAATTTCCTCGGCCAAATCATCTTCTAAACCGACTCGACTATATTGGGGGCTGTTATAACCGACGACGTTAGAGGCACATTCCCCCAGGGGATAGCTGCGCGGCGTATCTTTAGCGTCTTCTTGAGAGCTGTCCTTAGAAAAAGCCAAAGGAGAAAAATGCCGGTCTAAAATGCGGCCCATTGACTCCCAATTGTCGTTATAAATAGGATTATTTCTGTGCTTGCTAAGGTTGTCCGCGTCTAAAATTCCGTATCTAGCCACATTTACCAGAGGCACAATCAGCAGTAAAGCAAACAAAAACGCAGCGAAGCGCACTCTCTTTTTGGTGGAAACTATAGCTTCTTGGGCAGAAATTGTTTTATTCTTTACAGGCATGGAGCTACTTTTATTCCTCATTTTTGGCCGAATCGGTTTGCACTATATCAGAGTGCGATTCGGATTGCAGTTGGCTATCTACTACTTTACTATCCAATTCGGAAGTGTAAGTTTTAGCATTGGAAGAGTCTATAGCCCAAATTATTCCTAAAATTATAAAGCTAGAAGCCAATGAACTGCCGCCAGCAGAAACGAAAGGTAAAGTAATACCGGTCATAGGAATAATTTTAGTGTCCCCCAACATAATGATAGCACTTTGCCAAGCGAACAAGCTGGCTAATCCAGAAGCTAGAAGTACACCAAACTGATCTTGAGCTCTCATAGCCACAGCGAAACAGCGTTCCACTAGAATAACAATTCCGAGTATTAAAGCGGTACAGCCTATCATTCCGAAATCTTCAGTAATGGCCACAAAAGCGAAGTCGTTGCTTACTTCCGGTATAACTTCAGAATAGCCCATTCCTAAACCAGCGCCATCAAATCCGGAATTATTTAAGCAAAACAGAGCTAAACACATCTGATATCCGTTATTGCCTATATCCGCAAAAGGATCAAGCCAATTGGCCACGCGCACTTGTACATGATCGAAAAATTTCCAGCAAGCGTAAGCCCCACCGGAAGAAAGCAAAGCTGTAATGGCAACAATATCAGCGCGTCCTGTAGCGATAAAAAACATCGCTATAAAAATACCGAAGAGCAATAGAGCTGCTCCTAAATCGCGCTGGGCCACCAATACTAATTCAGCTACAGCCATCGAAAGTCCTAAAATAAGCAGAGCTTTGCGCGACAAACGACTTTCTTTGCCAAAAGTAATGCCTAAACTCATCCAAGGGCTAAATTGACGCAAATAAGCGGCAAAGAATATTATAAAGCAAATTTTGGTAAATTCACCAGGCTGTAAACTAAAACCACCGATATTAAACCACAGTCTGGCTCCATTGGCAGCTGTACCAAAAATCATTACTGCCAGCTGAGCAATTACGCCCCCACTTAAAAATAGATATTTGTATTCTTCTAATAAGCGATAATTTCTTAATAGAAGAACGGTGAGCAACATAAGTAACAGCGCTATAGCTACAGAAATAGCCTGACGCGGCCCCTGATTGCTGTATAAAGGGTTACGAAAACCAAGACTATATATTTCTAACCAGCTCACACTGGTTAAAAATAGAGCACCAGGAATTAAGAAATTGTCTCCCCTTTGAGGAGATAGGGCCAAAACGGCCCAAGCTATCCAGCCTGAAGCAGCTATAATCGCAGCATATTTGCAAGGATAATAGGCATTTTCCGCTCCTATAGAATAGCTTGGGGAAATTAAAACCAGCCAGTAACTGCCATAGGCCAATATGGTAGTTACTATAAGCATCAGTAAGGCTCCCCAACGACGTGAATTAGCACACATACTTTTTTACGACCTAACTTTGCTTATAAACGAACTTGCTGTCATCTATAGAAAACTCATCACCATCTTTTAAGTATACAGGCGTAGTGAGCAATTCTCCGTTGCAAAAAGTACCATTAGCGCTGCCCAAATCTTCCAAAACTACTCCACTAGGATCGGTTGATAACCTAGCGTGACGACTGGAGACAAAATTGCCAGCCAAACAGACATCGCATTCAGGAGAACGTCCAAAGACTAAACTTTGTCCTACAGGTAGACTTTTTTCTGCTAGATAGGGACTATCTACCAGCAAATGGCGACCAGAAACGGCCGCAGCTATCGTCGCCGATTTTTTGACAGCAGCAGCAAATTGTTCACGCGAACCGCCCACCGCTGGCATATCAACTACAGTGGGAGCGTAAGACAAGCTGAACTCGGTCTTTTCTTCTTGATCTGGTTTTACAGACGCCAAAGTGCCTGAAGCAGCCGAGCTCAAGCTTTTTCTTATTCTACCTTCGGATTTGGGCATTTCTTCAGCGGAATTAGGTTCCGCTTGCGCAACTCGATTATTGTTCTGTCTTCTTTCGGAAGGAGGCTCGGCTTTAGGCATTCCCTGATAGATAATCCGCAGCGAGACAACTACAAAAGCACAAATCAGCCCCAAAAGCGGAAATTTTAGAAAATATAGGATTCCTTCGGAAATTTCTTGTCCCAAACCAACCTCCATACGACAGCTATAGGCACAAGCTCAGCTTAAAGCCAAGCCTGTCCTACTCTATCGATGCCATTATTTGCCCAAATCTATGCCATAACTGCGAAATGTGTTGGGATCGTGACAAACTTCTTTAATCGTACTCTTATCGATAAGCCCATCTTCTAACAGCTTAATTAAAGCAGAATCCATGGTTTGCATGCCTGCCTCTTTACCTGTTTGAATGTAATTATTAATTTGGGAAGTTTTGCCCTCACGGATAATATTGGAGAAGCCAGCTTGAGAAATAAGAATCTCGTGCACCGCTACGCGACCGCCACCTATTTTCTTAAGCAAAAGCTGAGCAACTACCGCCTTAATAGACTCACTGAGCATAGCGCGAATGGTATCTTGTTGTTTGGCAGGGAAAACGTCAATAATACGGTCGATGGTTTTGGCCGCAGAGTTAGTATGCAAAGTACCAAAGACTAAAGCGCCAGTTTCAGCAGCCTTAATAGCATTGTAAATTGTATCTAAATCGCGCATCTCGCCAACCAAGACGATATCGGGATCTTCGCGTAAAGAGGCCCTCAAAGCGTCAGCAAAAGTGTTGGCATGGGTACCTACTTCACGGTGATCGATAATGCACTGTTGATTTTTATGTGTAAACTCAATGGGATCTTCAATGGTGATTATGTGGGCGCCGCGATTTTTATTTACATAATCGAGCATAGCCGCCATAGTAGTAGATTTACCAGAGCCAGTGGGACCAGTTACCAAAACGATGCCTTTTTTAAACATGGCAATCTTTTTGAGCACTTCGGGCAAGTGCATTTCCTCAATAGTGGGAATGCGACTGGGAATTTCACGGAAAACGGCAGCTAAGCCGCATTTTTGTTTAAAGAAATTGCCACGGAAACGAGCCAGGCCAGGGATTTCGTAAGCAAAATCGAGATTGCCACATTTTTCAAAAGCTTCCCAACGCTCGACACTAACCAAAGGAGCCAGAAGTTCTTTGGCTTTTTCATTAGTTAGAGCTGAACAAGTCGAGCGGTGCAAATCGCCACTAATGCGAAACATGGGTACTTCACCAACAGATAAGTGTAAGTCTGAGCCCTTGTTGGTGACTAAAATGCGCAGCAAATCATCTTGGTTGTAATCGTTTGGTACCTCAATTAAAGGTAACTCTTCTGGCTCTGGTTCCTCTTCTACAGCTTCAGCAAATGGAGTAGCAGGAATGTCATAACTTTCAGCAGCTACAGAAACTTCTGGCGAATCAGGTACAGCAGCAACTTTTTTTTCTTCTGGTGCCGGTGCAGGTTCTTCGCGAGAGACGGACGAGGAGAATGCTTGAGTTAATCTGGAAAAAAATGCCATAATTATCTACCCCTTAAGTTAGTCAGCCATATAGGTGTTGGAAGAGAGATGACGATAAGGTTCGCGATTTATAGAACAAGCTTCAGCCTCTTCTTTAGTGATAAGTCCACGCTGGAAAAGTTCCAACACGGAATTGTCCATGATACACATACCCTCTCTTCTGCCTGTTTGCATGGACATAGTAATTTGATAAGTTTTGCCATCGCGAATTAAGTTGGAGATACTGCTATTATTGACTAAAATTTCTACAGCAGCCACGCGTCCAGAGCCATCAGCCTTGGGAATAAGTTGTTGGGCAATGACGCCGCGCAGCGATTCAGAAAGCATAGTGCGTATTTGCGCTTGCTGATCTATAGGGAAAGCATCGATCAACCGGTCTACAGCTTTGGCAGCAGAATTAGTGTGTAAAGTTCCTAAGACTAAGTGGCCAGTTTCAGCTGCAGTAATGGCCAAAGAAATAGTTTCTAAATCGCGCAATTCACCGACGAAAATAATGTCAGGGTCTTCACGCAAAGCGCCTTTGAGTGCCAAAGCGAAGCTTTCGACATCGCGACCTACTTGACGCTGGTTAATAAGAGCTCTCTTGCTTTTGAAAACGTATTCTATCGGGTCTTCGACAGTAATTATATGTACCGGAGAGCGAGAATTGATAATGTCTAAAAGTGCTGCTACGGTGGCCGTTTTACCACAACCAGCCTGCCCTGTGCAAAGGATCAAACCTTGGTGATACTTGGTCAGTTTTTTCAAACTGGCAGGCAAGCCAAGTTCGTCTAAGGTAGGAACTTTAGAAGGTATCAACCTAAACACTATATTCAAGCCGTTTTTCTGCTGATAGACATTGCCTCGCAATCTCCAAGGGCCGCCTTCTTCAACAGTGCCCAACTCAATGGCAAAATCTAAGCTTTTATCTTGTTCAAGTGTATCCAATTGTTCAACACTAAAGAGCGATTTGGCAACTTCTACCACAAAATCATTAGGCAAAACATACTCGCCACTCATGCGTTGCAAAGAGCCGTAAATGCGGACGACTGGAGCTTCTCCAGAGACTAGGTACAAGTCTGAAGCGTGACAATCGACCATCATTTTCAAACATTTATTCAAGTAGGACATGGGCAAACGACCTCTCCGAAAATGAATTGTAGTTCTTTGCTATTTTTTCTGCAAAGCAACCGCGCAAAAAGCTCCACCCCGTTGCTTAGGGGCCACAATAATTCACTTTATCGCACGTATTTCCGCACCGAAACAAAACTTAGCCATTTTTCGCCGCTTGAATACCGTCTCCTTTAGGCAGAAAGTGGCAGGTAATTTAGGCTATTTTGTGAACAAAAAAAATGCTCCCTTGGCGGAATAAGTCATCCCGAAAGAAAAAGTTAATCGAACGTTATGATCCATTTTACTCCTCCGCCCGATATCCATATCGGCGGCCCTTTTATCGTTAATATTCACAGTTTTGCTTTTTGTGTGGGAGCTATGGTGGCCTACTTCCTTACAGTTAAAAGGCTACCAGAAAAATATCGCGACCACGTTGATAACTTGGCAATGTGGATGACATTAGCGGGCATTTTGGGCGCTCGCCTCCTCTTCGCTTTGGTAAATTATCGGCAAATACACAGTTTTGGACAAGTTTTTGCTTTTTGGGAAGGCGGCTTAATTTCTTACGGCGGCTTTCTGGGCGCCATCTTGGCTTGGATAGGTTATATTAAAGTTAAGAATTTGCCTATGGAAGTTATGTGTCAGGCCATGGGCCCGGCGGCTCTTTTAGGCTGGGGCCTAGGCAGATTTGGCTGTTTCTTAGCCTGGAATGGTGAAATTGGTGTTCCAACCTCCTTACCTTGGGGTATGATTGTAGGTAACGATGTACCGCGCCACCCCACTATGCTTTATTTGGCTGTGGCTCATTGTACGTGTGCTTTGCTTATTATGAAATATGCACCTAAATTGCGCATCAATGCCGCCGCCCTAAGTTTAGCCGCCTTCGGTTTAGTTCGCGCTGTATTAGATTATTGGCGTGATTACGATCCATCTTGGCTCTATTATGGCTCTTTGGCTATTTCCGCCCTTTGGTTTATTCTTGGCTTGTGGCTCTGGAAAGTGTTACCTTTCCCGCAAGAAGAAAAGGTAGAAAGCCAAGAGCAAGTGCTCCAACCACAATCTTCTCAAGCATAAAACGCTTAAAAATAAGACCCGCTTATAGCAGCTATCAACAGCGGTAAGCGGGTCTTATTGCTTAAAACGATCGATTTATCAGAAACTCTCTATTTAGCTCTGTAGACGATGCGCCCTTTATTCAAATCGTAAGGGCAAAGCTCTACTGTAACTTTATCGCCGGGCAAAATACGAATCCAGTGCTTACGGATTCTGCCGGAAATGTGAGCCGAAACTTCGTAACCGTTCTCTAACTTTACTTTGAAGCAAGCGTCACGATAGGCTTCTGTCACCACGCCTTCAACTTCGATTTTACCTTTATCAGTTCCGTCTGATGACAAGTTTATTTCCTCCGCTTTATATTACTGCAACGACGCCGCGAAAATAGGCGGCAGTACTGTATCTAATGCTTCCGCACTCTTTATCTCAACACCAAAGCTAAAATCTTTACAGCGTCCTTGTTGAACAAGCCTCCTGCTCCTCTGAGGGCACAGGAAACATAATGTTAATTTAACACCGCCCATTATGGCAATAATCAACAGCAAAAGCAAGCTTTTTAGTGATGGCTTTTTTGACTAATTTTGTCAACTAATTCTGTTAAGCCGTGTGCAGGAACAACATTGTCACGCTTGAAGGGCACCGCCGAATGCCCCAAGGCGGTTTGGCATTCACTTGTTGGCATTCACTTGCATACCTGTGAGAACTCGATTTCTCCTAGGTAAAAGAAAAGGAAGAAATGGAAAACCTTAATTGATGTCGGCAATGTCTTCTTGTTTTGTTTTATCACAATTACAATTTTTTTTAGAAAACTACTAGTCGACATTAAATTATCGGATCAAGAAATAAACACTCAAAAGACAGTGAATAACATGATAAAAAAAATCTTTTCAAATACGATCTTTGTTTTGATTTTGGCTGTCGTTGTTGGTATCATTGCAGGATTTGTCATCCCTGAAGAGTTGATGAAAATTGTGCTAGTTGTTAAGCAAGTCAGTGGCCAAATTATCTTTTTCCTCGTTCCCCTGATTATCATTGGTTTCGTGGCTCCTTCCATTGCCTCGCTAAGAGGAAGCGTTTCACGACTGATAATCTTTGCCTTTTCACTAGCATATATATCGTCCGTAGGTGCAGCCTTCTTTGCCATGCTGGTAGGTTATAAAGCGATTCCTTTGCTGAACGTACAAACTATCACCGAATCCCTACGGGAATTACCTGAAGTTTTGTTCAACTTAGAGATTCCTCCCGTATTAAACGTTATGTCTGCCTTACTGCTCTCAATCTTCGCCGGTTTAGGCTGCTGTTGGACAAAATCTGACACAATTACAGAATTGCTTTTGCAATTCAGAGAAATTGTGTTGCAATTAGTACAACGAATTTTGGTGCCTTTACTTCCATTTTATGTAGCGGCCAATTTCTGTGCCATATCTTATGAAGGCAACATTTCACGGTTGGGCATATTGCTGCCAGTTATTCTGATTGTTATAGTTTGCCATTATGTATGGCTTTTATTACTTTATGGCTTGGCAACTCTCTATTCAGGGAAAAACAGTTGGCAAGTGCTCAAGTTCTACTTACCCGCTTATCTCACAGCTTTGGGAACCATGTCCTCTGCCGCTACGCTAGGCGTAGCTCTGGAATGCATACACAAGAGCCCTATACTGGATAAAAAAGTCTCAGATTTTTCTATTCCCCTGTTTGCCAACATCCATCTTTGCGGCTCTGTACTGACTGAAGTATTTTTTGTATGTATCGTATCTCAGTTGCTCTACGGCCACTTACCTGCGCCTTCCACCCTCGTTTTATTCATAGTCCTGCTGGGAATATTCGCTGTAGGTGCCCCTGGAGTTCCCGGAGGAACCGTGTTAGCCTCATTAGGCATTGTCGTTTCTGTACTGGGATTCAATGATGCAGGTACAGCTATGCTTATAGCCATCTTTGCCTTGCAAGATAGCTTCGGCACAGCTTGCAATATTACCGGCGATGGAGCTTTGGCCTTAATTACCGATACGTTTATGAAACGGCACAATAAAGAAGAGGACAGTATAACGGATCCTAGCACTAGTCCGAGTTAGCAAAGTTATACTATAAGCCTGGCGCTCTCTATTTTGGGAGCGCCATTTTTGTTATTTGGCTATATCAATCTCCTTGTTTGTCTAAAGAATCGACCATTTCATCCAACCTTTCCAGCATAATTTTCAAAGAATCGGCTTGCAAAGCGCTAACAAAAACGGCATCAGTCCAAACTTGACGTACGCTATCTAAAATTTCTGGAGCGGTTTTGTCTATTTTGTTAAAAACAACCAGCTGAGGAATATCGTCTAGAGCCAGTTCTTCTAAAATTTGCTGCACTGCCATAATTTGATTGGCAAATTCAGGATTAGAAATATCGACTACATGAAGCAAAATGTCAGCGTCGCTGAGTTCTTCCAAAGTGGCTCGAAAAGCTTTGGCCAGATCTTCGGGCAAATCTTGAATAAAACCGACCGTATCAATTAAAACGGTCTTACGCCCAGAAGGCAAACGCAATTTTCTGGAAGTAGGATCCAAAGTAGCGAAAAGACGATTCTCCACTAAAATTTTCGCTCCAGTCAAAGTACGCAAAATAGTAGATTTGCCTGCGTTAGTATATCCAACCAAATTTATAATGGGAGTGCCCGATTGCTGACGATTAGTTCTGCGGCGACGGCGCTGGCAAGATAATTGGTCGAGATCTCGTTCCAATTTGGCAATACGATCCTTTACTCGACGGCGTAAAACTTCAATTTTTGTTTCTCCAGGGCCTTTAGCACCAATACCTCCAGTAATACGAGACATAAAGTCATCCTTGAGTACCAAGCGCGGTAAACTATATTTCATTTGGGCTAGTTCAACTTGCAATTTACCATCTTTACTGCTGGCTCGACGAGCGAATATATCCAAAATCAATTGAGTGCGATCTATTACTTCAAGCTCGCATAATTCGGAAATAGCTCGCATTTGCGATCCGCTGAGTTCCCCTTCAAAAACAATAAGATCAGCCCCTTTTTGCATAGCGGTAATCATAATATCGGTCAACTTGCCACTACCAACCACAAATTTTGCGTCCAAACGAGGACGTTTCTGAGTTACCACATCCACTACTTCAATATCAGCCGAAGCGGCTAATTCTGTCAATTCAGTCATGGAACGCTGCAAATCGTCAAGTTTATTGGTAGTTACGCCCACTAAAATAGCTTTGCGCATAGCTTGCCCAGTAGAGCGCGAATCGATTTTGCGGGCATATTCTTGTTCTAAAGCGTTGATTAAGCCGTAAAAATCCAACTTAAACAGATCTAAAGGCACAGGTTCTTCTACATGCCAAGGTTCTTTGTCATTAGGTTGCAACCAAGCAGCATAGATATTTCCGGGTAAACCGTTTGGCAAAGTTTCCAAAGCAGCTACAGCATCAAATCGAAGCAAAGCCAAGTCCGTCAAGTCGTCCTGGCTCAAAGGTTCGTTGCTCAAGTGGGTGTGAATCCAACGCACACCGCGGAAACGCGATTTACCAACGCGGAAACGTCCCAATTCAGAAATCATGATAGATTTGGCATCGCCCACAAAAACTTGTAAGACGTTACCTTTGCGATCTATTAGGATACCAACTTGTCTACCTATTTCCAAAGAGATCTCGGTAAGATAGCGTCCCAATTCCCAGCTTATTAAGCTCTCTCGATCTACTCTTTTTTGAAATAAACGCAATAAAGTTTTCTTTTGGTTTGGTTTTAAGCCGACAACATTTCCTTTAATTTCAGCCATATTCGTTTCCCTATACTTAATTTTTTGCTTTTTTTCTTGAAACTGACCCCCTACACTATCGGCCGATTTAGACAAAGTAAAAGACGGCCCTGCCTTTCCGATCGAAATGCACTTAGGCAGGGTGTTTTTTTCTAGTGTTGAAGCTAGCTCAATGAAGTATGCGGTTTCGCTTTATCTGACCTGTTGCGGTACAAACTGGCCCCAAGACTAGCGAAGCTGAGGTACGCTGCATTTTTTCTTAATGTGAGAGGGAAACTTTAATGGCTTGGAGTTCTGGTCTACAACTTAGAGTAGTTGAAGGCAATGACGAAGGTAGGGTTGTCCTGCTCAACTCGCCGGAAATAACCTTAGGAAGAGCGGTCGAAACGAGTGAAGTTTCCCCGGGCTGGATTCTCTTTTCTGAGCCTACCGTATCCAGAATTCACGCTTTATTGCAATGGGATGACGAAAGGCAGTGCTACGTCTTACAGCATCGTTCCCGCACCAACCCCACAGTAGTTGGTGATATGCCAGTAGATGGTTATCCGCTTCATCTTAACGAAAAAGTAAATTTGGGATTGCTGGGCTTTATTTTAGAGCCAGCTGAAACGCGTACCGGCAAATTGGGAGACGCTGTAAAGACTCCACAAAGCCAGGGTGTATCTCCTGGAGTGTTTGACGCTCTCAATAATTACGCTTCCAAAAGCAACAACCGACAAGATAGAGAAAATATGGCCGGTATGGCCGGGCTGATGGATGCTGGTATGCAAGACGATGAAAAATTTGTCATGACCGTAATCCAAGGCCCTGATAAAGGAACTAATTATCCTCTTCGTGAGCCGGTTTTGGTGATCGGTCGTTTGCAAGGCCCGGCCGATCCACGCACTAGTGCCGGCGTTCTGTTGCATGACACTTCCGTTCCTAGCGAACAAGCGCTCTTAGTATGGCAAGATAGAGCAGCTACCTACGGAATTTTACAATCCGATAGCAGTAGCCAAGCTACACGCATTAGACGTATGTCTAACGGTATGCCCCGCGAAATTATTGTGCGCAGCGATATTCCCACCGTGCTGAATGAGCGTGATATCATCATGATCGGCCGCACAGCTATGGTGCTTTCCAGCAACAAAAAACAAAGCGGTAATCACGACTTAGGCCAGACTAGTATGCATATGCCAAGTCAGCAGCCGCAGCAGCAACCTTTCCACGAATTTGATGTAGACGATAGCCAGCCTCACCGCTCTCCTTTGCGCAGTTGGAGAGATAGTAGTGCCCCTCAGCATCCCTATTCAGAGCCGTCTGCTCAGTATCAGCAGCAACCTCAACAGTCTTATCAGCCTCAGATGCGCCAAGAGTACGGAGGTTATCCTGCCAGTGGAGAAGCTCAAAACTATGGCGATTATCAACCTCAACAGCGCCGTGAAGCTTATCCTCCTCAGCCTAATAATTATCCAGGACAGCCTTCTTACCAGCAACCCGAACCTGCTCCCTACCGCGAGCAACAGCCTTATGGCTACGAGCAGCAAGCTCCTGCGCCAGCTCCCGCCTGCGTAAATAATCCTCATCCAGCAGGTGCTCCTCGTCCTGCGGGCGCCCCGCGTCCAGCTGGAGCCCCACACCCGGTCGGCGCTCCTCGTCCAGCTGGCGCCCCGCGTCCGGCTGGTGCCCCACGCCC
>DHKB01000005.1:35215-36252 GCA_002407045.1 Candidatus Bruticola papionis
GGCGCCCCTCGTCCGGCTGGTGCTCCACGTCCCGCAGGCGCTCCTCGTCCAGCTGGAGCCCCGCGTCCGGCAGGTGCTCCGCGTCCGGCTGGTGCTCCTCGTCCAGCTGGAGCACCTCGTCCAGCAGGTGCTCCGCGTCCAGCAGGCGCCCCACGTCCAGCAGGCGCTCCGCGCCCTTCTAATCCTTCAGG
Source organism: Candidatus Bruticola papionis (assembly GCA_002407045.1). Taxonomy (GTDB): domain Bacteria; phylum Vulcanimicrobiota; class Xenobia; order Xenobiales; family Xenobiaceae; genus Bruticola; species Bruticola papionis. The sequence continues at coordinate 35,407 of DHKB01000005.1, forward strand.
CGCAGAAGGCAACAATTATCGATAAGTGCTAGCTGCCGACCGTATTATTATTTGCATGCAATACAATAAAAAGACGGTCGGCATTTTGCCAGTTTTTTCTTTTTTTATAGGTACAGTAGTGGTGGAAAATCAGAATAGCCCTCAACAACAAGCAGCCGATCTTCGCATGATGTTGGATAACGAGCCTCCCAAGCAGCGCTCTTCGCGTCGCAGCTCCAGAGGGACGACCCTAAGCGATATAGATACCATGTCTTACGATGAGCTGGTAGCTTATATTTCTGATTCTAATTCTGATTTTGCTGATGATGGTGCAGAATTTGACGGCCAGAGCAGTCTTTATGGCTCGCGAGGCAGTGACAACTCCAACGCTCAACCTTCACGAAGCGTTTTACCTTCTCAAGCAGATTTTGAGCCTAAAAATCTAGCTGATGAATGGCGAGAAGAAGAAGAGGAACGAGCCAAGCGAGCTGTTCCCTACTCTTTTGCTTATTTAGGGAAAAAACAGCCTTCCAACAACTTAACAACCGACTCGCGCCACGACGCTTTGTCTGATATGCGTACTACTACTCCGGATCCCCAAGAGTATCCAGAATCAGAGCCATATCAGCAAGACGCCAATCAGGATCAAGCTCAAGAACATGCTCATTTCCAAGAAGAGCATGTCGATAGTGTCAGCCCTTCAGCAGATTTAGCTGACGATGGCTTCGATGCCGAAGGGTACGATGCTGAAGGCTTCGACCGTGACGGTTTTGATCGTGACGGCTTCGATAGAGACAATTATGACCGCGAAGGCTACGACTGGGAAGGCTTCGATTGCGAAGGTTTCGACCGCGACGGATTTGATCG
>DHKB01000005.1:36363-37244 GCA_002407045.1 Candidatus Bruticola papionis
TGGGAGGGCTTCGACCGCGACGGTTTTGATCGCGACGGCTTTGACAGAGATAACTATGATCGCGAAGGCTACGACTGGGAAGGGTACAACCAGTATGGCTTAGACCGTCAGGGATTTAACCGCGATGGCTTCGATTCAGAAGGCTACGACCGAGAAGGTTTCAATGCTGAAGGCTTCGATCGTGAAGGCTTCGACCGTGACGGCTTTGACCAGTATAACTACAATCGCGAAGGTTATGATTGGGAAGGATACGACTGCGAGGGTTACGATTACGGAGGTTTTGATCGCGACGGATACGATAAAGAAGGCTACACCCGTCAAGACTGGGAAAGCGCAGGCTACAAGTTTGGACCACGCGGCGAGTTTATTTTAACAGAAAATGAACAGCAAAGTGTGGAAGCTGATGGCGTAGCTTCCATTCCAGAAGGAAACAACGACGCTCAAGCCAACGAGCAGCCAGAGAACGAGCCAGTAGAAGCTGTCAAATCGAAGGCTAACGATAGCCAGATTATGGCTGAGCAAGACAAAAAGGACAAAACGGAAGCGGCAGAAGAGGAACTTCCAGAGTATAATTTTGCCGCCGCCCCTCCTGCTAAGCACGATAAAGTGGAGTTAGCGACAGTTGAAGATTTAGCTACCGAAGAAGAAGCGAATCAAAACCAGCAATCAGATTCAGAGGCTGCAACGTATGATTTTGCTAAAGAAGCTGCCGAGCAACAAGTTGAAGCCCCAATTCCTCAGCAAGCTGCAGCTGAGCAAAATTTAGCCCACGATAATGAGCAACAGCCTTACGAGCAAGAGTATGCTAGCGAAGACTTGGCTCATGATGATGAGCAACAGCCTTACGAGCAAGAGTACGCTCATGAAGACTTGGCTCATGA